>CAYJPK010000011.1:0-24454 GCA_964372035.1 uncultured Desulfovibrionaceae bacterium
TTTTTTTATTTATTATTTCAATGAGTTGTAAGTGAATTGACTTTTATTGTTTTAATAAGTATATTTATTTGCCTTATGTCGCATAAATATTGGGTTTTAGCGATATAAGTGTTTTATCCACTAAAATAATAGGTGTCCAATTTTTGGAATAATTGGGAAGTACAAAAGCTGACCCGCAACCGTGAAAGAAGACGATTTCATCATAACCATTGTGAGAGTTTCTCATGAGAAGGGATTGAAAGAGAGTGACTCTTGAGCCGGTAAACCAGCCTGTTATTCATAACCGTTACCCACGAGGAATTGGGTAGAGGAAATCAACATGAGAAAACTTCTTTGTCTTTTCGTGTGCCTTATATTTATGGCACAAAGCGCAAATTTGGCTAATGCAAAAGAGCATAAACGCCCAAAAGCAGACCTTACCATTCTTTTAGCCTTTGGAACTTCTGATGCAGAGGCTCAAAAATCACTATATGCTATTGAAAATGCGTATAAAAAACGTGGTAATGATACAATGATGACCTTTTCATCAAACATCATTCGTAAAAAGTTAAAATCTCAAGGTCAAACAATTTACTCTATTGAAGAAGCATTAGATGAAGCTTTTAAAAAAGGCTATAAAAACCTTGAAATACAATCTTTACACGTAGCACCAGCTGAAGAGTATATGAAAATCAACAGATTAATTGCTCGCTCAATGGAAAGAAATCCTAAGCGGTTTAATTCTGTTTATTTTGGTCACCCACTATTAATGTCTGAAAAAGATTTAGAAAAAGCTGTAAATGCAGTAATCAATTCTTTACCAAAAGAGCGTAAAAATGATGAAGCTGTAGTTTTTATGGGGCATGGTAATAATAGAGGGACAGGCGATATATTGCTTAAAGCAGTAAATACTCAAATGCAAGATACAGATAAATTAATCTGGCTTGCTAACGTTGAGGGTGCTTTGCCATTTGATAGATTACTACCAATACTTAAAGAAAAAAATATCAAGAAAGTTTGGTTAAAACCTTTTATGATTGTTGCTGGTGACCATGCGAAAAATGATATGGCAGGCGATGAAGATGATTCATGGAAAAGCATTTTGTTAAAAAATGGCTTTGAAGTTGAATGCATTATTGAGGGAATGGGACATGATAAGGGAATTCAAGATATTTATATCGAACATACTGATAATACATATGATGATATAATGAATGGAATTATCCTAGGTTCTCACGCTAATTAAAAAATAATAAATGGCTTTGAATAAAATCAAAGCCATTTTTAATAATTACTATTAATGCTTTAAACATATAAAATTAAAACATGAAAAAAAATAAAAAAAAATATCCTTGGCAATCACCTACTAGCATTTGTTTGCTGTTTTTAGCTATGCTTGTTTCAGCATATTTAATTATCACCATGCCAGCTAGCAAAAAAATAAAATGGCAATATGATGATACAAGCAAGAGTATGCAAGAGCTTGTGGTTGAGAAAAAATCTAGCAAGAGTGTGACTAGCCAAAATAATGAAAGCCTAGATAAAAAATCGCAAGATAAGTCAAAAAAAGTAGAAATAAGCAATCTTGAGAAAATCTTAGCTAAGATAAAAAGCTTTACACGCTTATTTTTAACTGTTGGAATTGCAGCATTTTTAGCTGGGTTAATGGAAGCACGTTCTTGGCATAGACATTTTGATTTTTTATTACGTAAAATCACGAAAGCAGCGAGATTACCGCAAGTAATTGGGGTTAGTATGCCAGTGGCACTTTATTCAAATGCCAGTGCAAATGCTATACTTGTGAGCAGTCATTCTCAGGGTGAAATTTCAACTTCAGCGCTAATTACAGGTGGAATGGCTAATAGTTATTTGGCACATTTTTCCCATTCTATGCGAGTTTTATATCCAGTTGTAGCCCTAATTGGTATTTCTGGAATATTATATTTCTTTGTGCAAATGTTTGGTGGGTTCATGATAGTTCTGATTGCTTTTTGCATTAACAGGTATAGATGTCGCAATAATAATTCTGCCTGCTTCGATTTTGGTGACCCTGAAAATCAAAAAAAAATACTTGACTGGATAAGTGCGATAAAGCTTGGAGTAAAACGTGCTTTAGCTCTTTTATTTAGAATGGGTTACATAACAATACCGCTTATGCTTGGTATGGAGTGGCTAATAAAAGCAGGAACATTTAATTTTTGGGAAAAATATGTGCCGAGCCATGTTGCCCAATATTTTCCAGCTGAATCAATCTCAATAATTATTGCTCAAATTGGCGGTTTAGTACAATCAGCTGCTGTTTCAGCAAATCTTTATTCAGAAGGCTTAGTTCACCATTCGCAAATATTACTTGCAATGTTAGTGGCTAGCGCAGTAGGAAATCCTATTAGGACTTTAAGACGCAATTTGCCAACGGCACTTGGAGTTTTTCCTCCTCGAGTTGCTTTTACTATAGTTTTTACCATGCAAATAGCCAGATTTTTAGTAACACTTATTGGTTCAATTATGGTTATTCTTTGGATAAAAATTCATCTGTTTGATTAATTACAATTCAATTAAAACATAAACTTCTTTTGTAAATACTAGTAGCTTATTACAAATAGCTGATATTATAAATATTTACAAAAGAAGCTTATGATGTTATTTTTTTTATCATTTCAATTTCTCTCTTATTTTTTCTTATTCTCATAGCTTTTTACGAAGTTAACATACAATATAATATTATCCTAATAAAATGGAGTTCTTATGATACGTTACTATAATTGTGTTGATGGTAAATATATAGAAACAGATAGTTCAAGTAAAAATAGTTTTGTTCTTGTTACAAATCCAAGTGATGAAGAAAAAAATGAGTTTATGAATACTTACAATATTTTGCCTGAATTTTTACAAGATGCTTTAGATATAGATGAAAATCCACGAATTGAGCTTGAGGGTGAATACCTAGGGATTTTTGTTAGATGTCCTATTATACAAGCAAATTTTGAGCAAGATTCTTTATCAAATACTAACGAAAGCGTAAACAGCTTTGATCAAAACAAAGATTTTACTGTAAATATAACCCTGTTAGTTGGTGAGCAGCGTTGTTTTTTAATTAGTAGTAGGGAGAATATTGATATTGATATTCTTTTTAACAATGCAATTTATGCACAGCATAGTGAAGCTAATAGAAATATTTTTTTAAATTCTCTTCTTAAAAATATAAGCCTTAATTATCTTCACATATTAAAAAATATTAATAACACAATAAAGTTAAAACGCTTTGAACTTGATAAATCCTTAGATAAAGATGATTTATTGCACCTACTTACCATACAAACTTGTTTGATTTATTTTAAATCTGCCTTAAATAATAATAGTTTGATAGTTGAAAAGCTTTTAAATATTGCACAAAGTGAAAATGGATTTCTATCTTTTAATGAAAAAGAAATTGATAAGCTTGAAGATAGTTTAATTAATTTTAAGCAGGCTAGCTCAATGTCTGAAATTTACACAGAAGTTATTGAAACTCTTTTAAGTACTCACTCGTCAATAGTTGGGGCAAATGTTAACATGGTTATGAAAATTTTAACTGTCATTACTTTGGTGTTAACTATCCCAAGTTTGATTGCCGGCATGTATGGCATGAATGTTTATGTGCCTGGTCAAGATTTAAAACATGCTTTTTATCTTCTCTTATCAGTTATCATGATTATATGTATAGTACCAGTATACTATCTCTGGAAAAAAGGGTGGTTTAAGAATGATTTATAGAATTTATAATATACTAATATTATTGTTTTTGCTTTTGTGTAATGTGGCTTATGCTAATGAAGCTACTGATATAAATAAATTATATAATGTGAGTATTACAGAAAAATCTGAAAATGAAATTGATTTTGCGCTAAGTATTGATGAAAATTATTATATCTATGATAATAAATCAACGGCAGGTTTGCCAACTAGCGTAAGTGTCTACAAAAATAATGAAAAAGTAAATGCCAATATAATTTATCCCAAAAGTTCTTTAAAAAAAGATGTGTTTTCAGGAGAAGAAGTTGAAACTTATCAAGGAAAAATCAATATTTTAATTGAATTTCCTAAGTCTTCAAATTTTAATGAAAATAAAGCTGACTATATGGCGAAATTATCAATGCTAATGTGTTCAAGTGAGCATTGTATTCCTGTAAATACTGAAATTAATTTAGCAAATGCAGAGATAATAAAGACAGAAAAAACAGTTGGCAACTATAATTTTGAAGTGCGAGAATTTTTTGCAACTGGAGTTGTAAGCAGCTTATTTGTTGCAATTTTATTTGGCTTTTTAGCGGGCTTTATATTAAACTTTATGCCTTGTGTATTGCCAGTTTTAACTCTTAAAATCTCTAACTTGCTTGGTGGTATAGCAAATGCAAATAAGCCAGAAAATATTGCAAAATTTAGACGCTATAATATTTTCTTTAGCTTAGGTGTTTTGACTTATTTTATATTTCTTGGAGTTTTAATTGGTGGGCTTGGCTTGCAGTGGGGAAGTTTATTCCAATCGCAATATGTAGTTATTGCTTTGATTTTGCTCTTAGTTTTTTTAGCGCTTTCAGTTTTTGAGCTTTGTACCTTGCCAATTATTGATTTGAAATTTTCAAATTCTAATAATATTAGCTCGCAAGCGTATTTTACTGGTCTAGCGGCAACCTTACTTGCAACACCGTGTAGTGGTCCGCTTTTAGGTGGTGTGCTTGCTTGGAGCGTTAGTCAACCACTTTATATTTTGCTCTTAGTATTTATTAGCACAGGTCTTGGAATGGCAAGTTTATATTTACTTTTTGCGATATTTCCTAAGAGTGTTAAATTATTGCCAAAGCCAGGGAACTGGCTCTTGTGGCTTGAGCGTGTTATTGGTGTTTTTTTACTTGCAACTATCATCTATTTATTGCAAATATTAAATAATGAACTTGCAGTTTATGTCTTTATCATTTCGCTTTTGACTAGCCTTTATTTTGTTTGTCGTAAAACTAAATTTAATTTAGTCAAACTTTCTAAGTATCTTATTGCCTTAGTATTTTTATGTGCAATTTTTTTATATGTAAATAGAGAAACGAAAGTTATAGATAATAATTGGGAAAATTTTAATATTGATAGCTTTAGTGAAAATTTAAATAAAGAAGCTATGCTTATAGAGTTTACAGCGGATTGGTGCCCAAACTGTAAGCTATTAGAATACACGAGCTTAAAAGCTGAAAATTTGGAAAAAATTAAAAAACAGTATGGTCTTAAATTCATAAAAGTTGATATTACAAATTATAATGATGAGGCTCAAAAATTATTAAATAGTCTTGATAGTATAAGTATTCCGCTAACTGCTATTTTTAATCCTGAAAAACCAAATAGTCCGCTTATTTTGCGTGATATTTTTAGCTTTGAAAGCTTAGAAGAAGCCCTAAGTAATGAATTTTCAAAATAATTATTACATTTACTTTAATGATAAATTGGCTTATTCTTTGCAGAGCTATTGTCTTGCAGAAAAATACTAAGCACAAATTGTAACATCTTTAAATAAACTAGTTTGTTATGGATATATTTAATTTTGACCCACATGTATACTTAGGCTTCCTATTAACCTTTATGCGCATTAGCATAGTTGTTTTTATGTTGCCAATTTTTGACGTAGATGGTTTGCCAGCACTATGGAAAGCCTCTATGTGTTTAATTTTGACTTTTGCAATTTTTCCCACAAATTATTTACCAGGTGATGCAATGCCAGCTCACCCTTTTGGCATATTATTGTTTGCACTTGGTGAAGTTATGATAGGCTTTGTGCTTGGGTTTTCGACGAGATTATTTTTCATTGGTATTCAAATGGGAGGTGAAATATTAGCCTTTCAGATGGGCTTTACCATGATTTCTCTTTCTGATCCTGCAACTGGTGCAACTACTGGTGTTGTTGCATATTTTTTAAATATGTGTGCCATGCTGATTTTTTTAACTTTTGATGGGCATTTATATTTATTTAAGGCATTTACCTTGACTTTTGAAACTTTGCCGGCAGGGTACTTTGCTATTAGTGAAAACTTGTTTTATCAATTAGTCAACTTGTTTTCTACAGCCTTTGTGTTTGGGATTAAAGTTGCCGCACCAGTTATGGCTGCACTTTTTTTAATTGAAATGGTGCTTGCGCTTATGACAAGAACTGCACCACAAATGCAAATTATGCAACTTGGTTTTACGATTAAGATTGCAGTTGGTTTTTATTTCTTGGCATTATTATTTGTTATTATGGGGCAAGAAGCTTCACGATTTGTATTTGATATTGAGCCTATGTTCTATAATTTGATAGAGCTTATGCGAGGTAATAACTAATGGCTAATTCAGATCCAAGTAAAACGGAACAGGCTACGCCCAAACGTATTGAAAAAACAAGAAATGAGGGTAGAGTCGCTAAGTCCCAAGAGCTAACTAAGGCAGTCACGCTTGCAGCTGGTGTTTTAGTTTTAGTTATTTACATTGGTAATATGCAGTCATATTTGGGTGGCGTTTTTAGTTTTTATCTTGGTAAGTCACACACTATTGATATTGATAGTCAAACAATCCAAGCTATTTTAATCAATGTTTTTCAGGATATTGCAATTGTTTCAATGCCAATAATTTTGGCTATTGGTGTTGTGGCTTTTATTACGCTTAAGATGCAAGTTGGTGCGCTTTGGACAATGAAGGTTTTCGAGCTTAAGTTTGAAAGGTTCAATCCTATAAATGGGTTAAGGCAAATGTTTGCCTCACTTCAAACCTTTATTCGCCTTGGAAAAACCTTATTGCAATCAGCAGTCATTGGATATGTTCCTTATCTTGTTCTTGTAGCAGAGATAGATAATTTTTTACCGCTATTTAATGAAAGTCCTGAAGGCATAGCTAAGTATATGTTAGATATTTCTTTACTTATGGTGCTTTATAGTTTAGTGCCGATGTTTATTATTGGAATTGCCGACTATATTTATACTCGTTATGAATATTTTGAAAGCATTAAGATGAGCAAGCAAGAAGTAAAAGATGAGCATAGACAATCTGAGGGTGACCCTTTAATTAAACAAAAACAAAAGCAAAAAATGATGGAAATGATGAGCAAAAGAATGCTCAAAAATGTTCCCAAAGCTGATGTTATTATCACTAACCCAACCCATATTGCTGTTGCTCTTGCTTACGATACAAATGAAGCACCAGCACCACTTGTTATTGCTATGGGTGTTGACCATATGGCAGAAAGAATTAAAGAAATTGCAAGAGAAAATAATATTCCAATCAGAGAAAATGTTCCTTTGGCACGAGCTTTGTATAATAGTGTTGAGGTAGGGGATATGATCCCTGAAGAACTGTATAAAGCTGTCGCTGCTATCTTAGCTAATATCTGGAAAATGAAAGGAAAAATTCCTGGTAGATAAGCTTTTTTAATAATAAAATTTTCTTTTATCTGGAGTGCATCTTTTTGCATAGTCTTATTTTTATGCAAAAAAATGACACTATAATGACCATGGAGCGTCAAAAATATGGCAGAGCCAACAAGCAGATTTGATTTCGAAAGCTTAGCAAAGAATGGCGATATAATGTTAGCAATAGGTGTTATTGTTATCTTATTCGTTATGCTTGTGCCAATTCCAACTTTTTTTATGGATATTATGCTGTCACTTAGTATTAGCTTGTCTTTGCTTATCCTTTTGACCTCTATGTTCATGGTCTCACCGCTTGAGTTTTCTATTTTCCCATCGCTTTTACTTGTTACAACCTTACTACGCCTTGCTTTAAACGTAGCTTCGACACGTCTTATTTTATTAAATGGTGATAAGGGTGGAGATGCGGCTGGTGAAGTTATTCAGTCTTTCGCTGAGTTTGTTGTTGGTGGTAGTTATGTTGTTGGTGCCGTTATATTCTTAATTTTATTTATTTTGAATAAGGTAGTTATTACAACTGGTACGACACGTATCGCAGAAGTTGCAGCTCGTTTTACCTTGGACGCTATGCCAGGTAAACAAATGGCTATTGAGGCAGACTTAAATGCAGGTTTAATTGATGAGCCAGAGGCAACTAAAAGACGTGAAAATCTACGCCGTGAAGCTGACTTTTATGGTGCTATGGACGGTGCTGGTAAATTCGTACAAGGTGACGTAACTGCCGGTTTATACATTACTTTTATTAACTTAATTGGTGGTGTGTTAATCGGTGTTGTTCAAAAAGATATGTCATGGGAAGATGCACTTATGACATTTTCGCTTTTATCAATTGGTGATGGCTTAGTTGCAACTATTCCTTCTATCATTGTTTCAACTGCTGCAGGTTTAATTGTTTCTCGTGCGGCTGCTAAAACTAAGATGGGCGATGAATTTATTGAGCAATTAACATATAACCATAGAGTTTTAAATTTAGCAGGTGTTGTTTTATTTGTATTTGGTTTAGTTCCTGGTCTTCCTACAGTTCCATTTTTCATTTTTGCAGGGATTTTATTCTTAGCCGCAAGGTATACTCAAAGGCGTGATGTTGCTGATCCTGACGAGCAAGCAAAAGCTAAGAAAAAACCAAAAGAACATGGCGAAACCTTGGAAGATGTTCAGAATTTATTACCACTTGATATACTAGAGCTTGAAGTTGGCTATGGTCTTATTCCGCTTGTTGACGAAGAGCAAAACGGCAATTTATTGACACGTATTCGCTCAATTCGTCGCCAATTTGCACTTGATATGGGGGTTGTTATTCCGTCGCTGCATTTGCGTGATAACCTACAACTTCGCCCAGGACAATATGTACTTTTAATCAAGGGCAACCAAGTTGCCTCAGCTGAAATTTTAGTTGACCACTTTCTTGCAATGGATCCAGGTAATGCTTCACGTAAGATTGAGGGCGTTGATACTAGAGAGCCGGCATTTAACTTGCCAGCTTTATGGATTCCATCATCACGCCGTGAAGAAGCAATGGTTGCTGGCTATACAGTTGTTGACCCTGCAACAGTTATTGCAACTCACTTAACAGAAGTATTAAAGCGCTGTTTAGCAGATTTCTTAGGTCGTCAAGAAGTTCAAGTTTTACTCGATACTTTAGGCAAATCTTCGCCAAAGGCAGTGGAAGAACTTGTTCCTGGAACTTTAAGCCTTGGCACTGTTCAAAAAGTATTACAAAATCTTGTGCGTGAGGGTGTATCAATTCGTGATATGTTATCAATTGCTGAAACGCTAGGTGATCACGGTCATGGAAATAAAAATCCTGATACCTTAACTGAATTTGTACGTGAGCGATTAAGTAGGACAATTGTTAAAACTTATTTAGATAGAGAAGGCGTTTTGCCAGTTATAACTTTAAATCAAGTTGCTGAAAAAACTTTGCAAGAGGGACTTCGTCAAACAGAGGGTGGTATGTATCTTTCCTTAAATCCAAGCACAGCGCAACGCTTAATTAGCAATATTAACGTTGCAATTGAAAATGCAGTAACAACAAGCGGTCAACCAGTATTACTAGCTTCACCAATTGTTCGCTCGCAGCTTTCAATGCTTGTTTCAAGGTTTTTGCCAAATGTCCCTGTTTTATCTCAAGCTGAAATTCCTGCGGATACTAAATTGCAGGCAGTTGGCATGGTAGGTATTGAATAATGCATGTAAAAACTTTTGCAGGACCATCTCCTCATGCGGTAATGACGCTAATTAAGCAAGAACTAGGTTCAGAAGCAGTTATTTTGTCTAGTCGTGAAACTGTGCGTGATGGGAAAAAAGTCCATGAAGTTGTGGCAGGTGTTGATAGGCTTCCGGTTATGGATATTGCGCCAAGTTCGCCTTATGCCAAGACAATGCCAACACCAAGAGTTGAAAACAAAGCAGATGACTTTTTTAGCCCAAGTATGTTTAGTCAAAACTCTCAAAGTGCTAGCCCTCCAGGCTGGGGTGAGTGGCATAAAGAATGGGCAAGAGTAAAAGAACATCTTTATACCTTAATGCGTCCATCAATTCAATGGGCGGCTTTAAGCCCAAGGCAACGTGTTGCACTTGAATTTTTACAGCGTGAGGGTGTTGAAGATGATATGGTGCTTGATATTTATAAAAGATTAGGTGCTAATCCAAATAGCTCTATTTTAGATGTTTTAGGTGAAATGGTAGAAGTTCGCCCTTGGGGTGCACAAAATTGGAGAGAAGCTATTCACGTTGTAACAGGTCCTTTTGGTTCAGGTAAAACGACCACCTTAATTCGCATGGCTCTTTCTCTTAAAAAAGAAATACCAGATGTTAAAATTGCTGTTATTAATGGTGATGCAGCTCGTGGTACTGGTCGTTTAGTTCTTAGGCACTGGGCAGAATTATCCGATTTTATGTATCTTGAAGCTTTAAATTCTGATTATATGCGTAGAGCTTTAAGAACTGCAAATGCGGCAGATGTTATTTTTATTGATACACCAGGTGTTAATCGTCAAGGAAACTTAGTTACTAACTTAAGCAACTTAGGTGTGATGAATATTGGTGCTGCTTGCCATTTAGTTTTACAGCCTTATTTTGCTACTATGCAACTTATGTCAATGATTGAAAGATATAAAAGCGGTTTAAATGGAAGTGTGATTTGGAGTAAGCTAGACGAAGCAGTGACTTTTGCACCAATTTTAAATGTTGCACGTCATGTTGAACTTCCAACTTCTGCCTTATCTTATGGACCTGGGCTGCGAGGAACATTTAGTTCAGTTAGTCATAAGATGTTGTGGTTATTATTATTTAAGCAAGAATTACCACAATCAAATACTATTGAATAATTTGTTTACTTTACTTTGACTTTATTATATTATATTAACTAATTACTATATTTGAATGGAGAAGAATATGAGTTCAGGATTTCCTTTAGTCCTTTCAGTAACTTCTGGCAAGGGTGGAGTTGGCAAAACTAACATCTCTGTTAATCTTGCGTGCTGCCTTGCTAAGAGTGGAAAAAAAGTTGTTCTCCTTGATGCTGACCTTGGTTTGGCAAACGTAGATGTTTTACTTGGTTTAACGCCTAAATATAATCTTTTTGATTTATTTCACGAAGGCGCTAAGCTTGAAGAAATTTTATATGAAACTCCGTATGGCTTTAAAATTTTGCCTGCAACTTCAGGTGCTAGCGAAATGCTATCCCTATCAACCGGTCAAAAATTAGAACTTTTGGAGTCTGTTGACATTTTAGAGGACGAAGTTGATTATTTTATTATTGACACTGGAGCTGGTATCAACGATAATGTTATTTACTTTAATTTAGCAGTGCAAGAAAGAATAGTCGTTTTAACTCAAGAGCCTACATCATTGACAGATGCTTACGCTTTAATTAAAGTACTTAAATCACGTCATGGTGTTGAGCATTTTAAAGTTTTAGTTAATATGGTAGATAATGTGCAAGCTGCAAAGGAAGTTTTTTCTCGTTTGCACCTAGCTTGTGAACACTTTTTAAGCGGCGTATCACTTGATTTTATGGGCTTTGTGCCACGTGACCCACTCGTTAGAAAATCAGTCGTTGTTCAAAAACCATTTAGTTTGACTGATGGTCCAGCGAGTAGATCAATAAATAACATGGCAAGTGCCATTCAAAATTGGGAAATTCCGGAGTCTTTGGATGGGAACATTAAGTTCTTCTGGAAAAAACTCCTCTTTCAATAAACCATGGGAAGATTTGGAGTGTGGAGCAAGGTCATGGGACTTATTTAATGTTTCTGAAAAAGAGCAGATAGTAAAAAACTATGCTCCTAAAGTGCGTTATCTTGCTTTACGACTAAGGGCAAAACTGCCTAAAAACATAGAATTAAATGACCTCATAAGCGCTGGAACAATGGGGCTTATGGAATCATTGGGTAAATTCGATGCAAGTTTAAACATAAAGTTTGAAACTTATGCGGAAAATAGAATTTACGGAGCAATGCTTGATGAGCTTAGAAAGCTTGATTGGTTTTCACGAGGACTTAGGCAAAGAATTCGTAAAATTGATGAAGCTAGCTGGAAAATTGAAAATGAAAAGGGAAGACAAGCAACCATTGAAGAGCTACAACAAGCTACAGGTTTTTCTGAAAAACAAATAACAGATGGACTTGAAGCACTGCAAAGCCAGTTGTTTATTTCTCTTGAAGCAGTTCAAGACACCTTAACAAATGGTGAATTTGACAATAATCAAGAGCCATTTAAAGAAACAGCCTTAGCTGAGCTTGTCGATAAAGTTGCACTTTTAATAGATTGCTTGACGCCACGAGAAAAACTTGTGTTATCGTTATATTACGTTGATGAGTTAAATATGAATGAAGTGGCGCAAGTTATGGAAATTACTGAAGGGCGTGTTTCACAATTACATGCTCAAGCAATAAAAAGACTTAAAAATGAGTTTGTAAATCAATACGGAAAGTATGATTTAGCTTAAACATAAAAAAATGGAGAATTGCTATGGGTTTTGATCCTGATATGAGAGTTTTAGTTGTTGATGATTTCTCAACAATGAGAAGAATCGTAAAAAACATTTTACGTCAACTTGGTTTTAATAATGTTGTTGAAGCTGATGATGGTACAACTGCATGGGAAGTTTTAAACCGTGAAAAAATTGACTTTATTGTTTCAGACTGGAACATGCCACAAATGACTGGTATTGAACTTTTACGTAAAGTTCGTGCTAGTGAAGAATTTGCGGATACTCCATTTTTAATGGTAACAGCTGAAGCACAACAAGAAAATATCATCGAAGCTGTGCAAGCTAAAGTATCTAACTATATTGTAAAGCCTTTTACAGCTGAAACAATGAAGCAAAAGATTGATAAAATTTTCCCATAATTTTTTTGGCGTAAAATTTTAAAGAGGGTAATTACTTGGCTGATGTTTTGGATAAAGAAGCAGAAGAACTAAGTATTGAAACTAGCGACAATACTGCTACTAGCGTTGAAAATGCGGATAGTGAAACAGTTGAAGAAGCTAAAGACTTAGTTGCTCAGTCAGTTGAAAAAGTTCAACTTGACCTTGATGACGCTCCGTTTTTGGAAGACGATGAGCCTGAGCCTGAGCCTGTGGCTGAAGCAGTGCCAAGTGAATTACCAAAAGAAGAAAACGACAGTGATTTAGAATTAGAACTTGCAAAAAAGAAAAAGCGTAAAAAAATTATTATCGCAATTTCTGGATTTGTACTTTTAATTGTTGCTGCAGCGGTAACTTGGTTCTTTGTCTTTTCAGAACCTCCACCTCCACCGCCACCAGAAATTCAGCCAACAGTTATTGTCGTTCCATCAGCAGAAAAGCTTGCTGGTCCTAAAGAATACATGGTTGCTTTTGAACCGTTTTTTGTGCCGCAGTCAATAAATGGCGAAATTCAATTTCTACAAGTTGTGTTTTCTGGGGCAACATTAGAGCAAGAATTAGCACAAGAAATGCAAGATAAAAGTTTAGTTTTAAGAGATGCAATTTATTATTATTTGCGTAATAAGTCTCACGATTATTTAACTGATGCTACTAATCTTGCAACAATAAAGCAAGACTTGCTTAATATTGTTAATAACTATGTTACTGCTGATGAGCTTGAGGAGCTATTTATTGAGAATTATTTAATGGAATAATATCTCACTTATTAAATCTTTTAAGCAAAGGAGCTGCGTTATGTCATTATCTCCAGTTCTTCCGCTTTTGTACGTTCAAGAACTTGGTCCTGCTGGTAAACAAGCTAGCGATATAGCAACTCGTCCTGAGTTAGCATCTGCTATGAATAAAGCTATGGCAGATGAGCTTTTAAAGCAAGAGGCGCAACAAGTTCAAAAGATTGATCAATCCTCAAATGGTGTTGCTATTACTGATGATGAAGAAGAAAAAGCAAAGCAAAACTTTAGTCAACAACATTCACGAGAAAAGCAAGAAGATGAGGCAGAAGAAGCAAGTCAAAGCCTTGATCCCTTTGTTGGTAAACTTATAAATAAGGTGGTTTAATGACTCTTCCTTTATGGATTATTGCAATAATAACAGTTGCAGAAACAGTTCTTATCTTGTTAGTATTATTGTTTTTTTCAAGATTAAGACGTTCTGAGGCTCTTATAACGCGCTTGCAGATTAGTCAAGAAAAAGTGCTTGAGCGCATTTATCACAATGCTGAGCTTGAGCAAGACTTAGTTGCATCATTTCAACACCGCCAAGAACAATTACAAATTTTAAACCAAAAATTAGAAGAAAGAGTTGTGATGTTGCAAAGGCTTATTGAACAAGCTGATGGAGTTTCACGTTCGCCACATTTCTTACGTGAAATAATAGTTAATGGTCAGCGTCGTGGTTTATCAGTAAGTGAAATTGCAGCGCAAACAGGTTTAGCTGAAGATGAAGTTGAGCTTATTTTAACCAAGTAAAGCATAATGTTTCTTTATCATATAATATCAAACTGTTAGAAAAAATAATGTCGAATAATAAATTAAAAATAACACCGCTTGGTGGTTTAGGTGAGATTGGTCTTAATTGTCAAATTTGGGAAACTGAATCTGGTATAGTATTAGTTGACTGCGGACTTATGTTTCCTGATGCACTTCAGTTTGGTATTGATCTTGTTATCCCTCCAATTGATTTAATTCTAAAAAAAAGAGATAAGGTCAAGGCGATAGTACTAACCCATGGTCATGAAGATCATATTGGTGCTTTACCTTGGCTTGTGCGATATTTTGAGGGACTAGATATTTATGGTTCACGCTTTACCTTGGCATTAGTTGAAAATAAATTACGAGAAAAAAAGCTTTTATCAAAAGTAAACTTAAATATTGTTACGGAAGATACAGTTTTAAATTTATGTGACATGACCTTTAATTTCTTACCAACAATGCATTCAATTCCACAAAGTTTTGGTCTTGGTGTTGAAACTCCTTGCGGGAAAATTATCCATACCGGCGATTTTAAGCTTGGTGAGGCTAGAAATTCATACTTAGATAGGTTTGAAGCTTTTGCTCAAGATGATTTATTACTTTTAATGTCAGACTCTACAAATGTTGAATCTGATGGATTTTCTGGTACAGAGTATAATGTTAAAAATTCGTTGCGCCAAGTTTTTTATAATGCTAAGGGTAGAGTAATTATAACACTTTTTTCGAGCCATATTGAGCGTATCAATTCTGTTTTTGAAATGGCAAAGGAATTTAATCGTGGTGTTGTAATTAGTGGGCGAAGTCTTTTTAATAATATAGAAACTGCAAAAAATTTAGGACTACTTGAGTCTTTACCTCCGCTCTATAGCGATCAAGAATTACCTGATATTTCTGATGATAGGATAATTATTCTTGCAACGGGTTCGCAAGGTGAGCCGATGTCAGCGCTTGTGCGTATTACTTCAGGTGAGCACAAGCAAATTAAAATTCGTGAAGGTGATACAGTTATTATGTCTTCACGTGCAATTCCAGGTAATGCGCAAGCTGTGAACCGCATGATAAATAGTATGTATAAGTTAGGTGCTAGAGTTTTTCATAATCATATGCATGCGACAGGCCATGCTCATAAAGAAGAACTCCGTAGTATGTTAAATCTTGTTAAGCCAAAATATTTTGTTCCAATGCATGGAGAATATCGTCATTTAGCATGCCATATTGAGCTAGCAGTTGAGTGTGGAGTAAAAAAAGAAAATACCTATATGCTAGATGATTGTGAGGAGTTAGTTTTTTCAGATAACAAGGTTGAACTTGGAGCAAAAATAGCTGCACCGCCAATTTTAATTGATGGTAAGGGTATTGGTGACGTTGGCGCATTAATCCTTAAAGAACGACAACTTTTAGGTTCTGATGGGGTTGTTGTTGTATCGCTATTGCTTGATGCTATGACAAATGAAATTATTTCTGGACCAGAGGTGATTTCTCGTGGATTTGTATTTACTGAAATGCTTGATCATATCATTGAAGACTCAAAATGCTTGGTGCTTGATGCTGTTGAAGCTCGAAAAAGCACAGATGATTTGACGAAACTTAGCGATAAAATTCGCTCTTCACTGCGTGGATTTTTCCGTGCTGCGATTGGACGTGATCCAATTGTCCTACCAATGATTATAGAATTATAAAATTTCTAATCTTCTTTCATCTTTTTTCATTAAATTTATAATATTTTTACAATATCAAAAAGTAGACTATTTTTTAGTTTTGGATTATCATTTAGCGAATTTGAAGTAGAAAAAATCAAAATTATATATCATATTAAATTTACAGAACAATTAATTATAACATCTTAATCAAAAAGGTTAAAAATGTCAAAAAACGAAAAAACTATTGCTCAGATTAATGAGCGTATTAAAAAGGGAAAAGCTGTTGTTCTTAATGCGAGAGAAATGGCTGAAACTGTTAAAAAAATAGGTAAAGATAAAGCGGCTAAAGAAGTTGATGTTGTTACTACAGGAACTTTTTCGCCGATGTGCTCATCAGGGCTTTTAATAAATCACGGTCAACCTGAGCCACCGCTCGTGAAAACTTCAAAAGTTTGGCTAAATGGCGTTCCTGCTTATGCTGGTATGGCTGCTGTTGATGCCTATATTGGTGCTACAGAACCGCATAAAGATGATCCTCTTAATAAGGTTTATCCTGGGCAATTTAGATATGGTGGCGGTCATGTTATTGAAGATTTAGTTGCTGGTCGCACTGTTAGATTAACTGCAGAAGCCTATGGTACAGACTGCTACCCAAGCCAAGGTGTAGATCGTGATGTTACCCTAGCTAGCTTGCCATTTGCAGAGCTTGTAAATCCTAGAAATTGCTATCAAAATTATAATGTTGCAATTAACCTTGGGCCACGCACTATTTATACTTACATGGGACCACTTAAGGGCGAAGGGCGCAATGTGAACTTTGCAACTGCTGGTTGCTTGTCACCGCTTTTCAATGACCCTTATTTTAAGACTATTGGTATCGGAACTCGTATTTTTATGGGCGGTGGTATCGGTTATGTTATTGGTGCTGGAACGCAACATGTTGCAAACCCACGCAGAGCTGAAAATGGTATTCCCTTAACTCCATCAGGAACGCTCATGTTAAAAGGTGACCTTAAAAAGATGCAACATCGTTATGTTCGTGGTTTATCCTTTGTTGGCTATGGCTGTAGTTTAAGTCTTGGTGTTGGTATCCCAATTCCAATTCTAAACCCAGAAATAGCTGAATTTACAGGCGTTTCTGACGCTGAAATTATGTTGCCTGTAAAAGATTATGGTAATGATTATCCAAATGCAGTACCTCGTATTTTACAGCACGTAAGCTATGAAGAGCTTTTAACAGGTAAGGCGAAAATATTGGATAAAGAAGTTGATACTGTTCCAATGACAAGCTTAGCTATGTCGTTAGAAGTTGCAGATACTTTAAAAGATTGGATTTTAAAAGGAGACTTCCTTTTATCAGAGCCAGTAGAATTAATTCCAGCAGGTTAGTTATGACAAATAAATTAATAATAATTGGCGCTAGTGGGCGTATGGGGCGAGCAATTGCAGGTCTTGCGTTTGAATATGGATTTGAATTATTTGCACTGATTGACATTAAATCACGTTTAGACGATTTAACTATGTTTTCTTGCTTAAAATCTGATTCGCTTGAAGAAGTTTTAAAACAAGATGCCAAGACAGTAATTATTGATTTTACCTCGCCAGAATCTAGCTTAAAAAATGCTGAAATTGCAGTTAAATACAATACTCCACTTGTTATTGGCACAACAGGTTTTACTTATGATGAACGTGATGTTTTGAGTGAACTTGCTAAAAAATCACCGCTTTTTTGGTCGTCAAATATGAGTCTTGGTGTGAATGTACTTTTAAATGTGCTTCCTAATTTAGTTAAAATGCTAGGTGAGGGCTATGACCTTGAAATGGTAGAAATTCATCATAACAAGAAAAAAGATTCTCCAAGTGGCACAGCTTTAAGTTTAGCTGAAAGCTTAGCAAAAGGTCGTGATCAAGAATTGAAAGATGTTGCTTGTTATCATCGTGAGGGCATTATTGGAGAGCGTCCAAAGGGTGAGATTGGCGTGCAAACTGTGCGTGGTGGTGATGTTGTTGGTGTGCATACTGCTTATTTCTTAGGGCAGGGTGAACGTATTGAAATTACACATCAAGCCCATTCTCGTGAAAATTTTGCGCATGGCTCACTTAAGGCGGCTAAGTGGATTATAAATAAAACAAGTGGTCAATTATACTCAATGCAGGATCTTATAAATGAACATAGTAGTAGTTCAAACTAATCCAATAGCTGGAAATTTAAGAGAAAACTTAGAAGACATCAAAGCTCGTTATGAAGAAGCAAAAAAAGCTGGAGCAGAGCTTGTAATCTTTAGTGGTGAGGCGCTATGTGGTTATCCATATGGTAGCCTTGCTACTAACAAAGAGTTTAGCAAAGCTGCAATTTCTAAAATATCTGAATTTGCAAGCAATTGTGAATTACCTGTTCTACTTTCTTGCCTCGGCAATATTTTATTTTTGAATGAAGGACATTGCAGTTTTGTTAAAGATAGCTTTTGTTTTAAGGATAAAATTTTTGCTGTAAGATTTAATGATAAATTCTACCAAGTCGAATGCTTAGCGGATACTACAATAGAAGCTGATTATAATATTATTTTAAGTGCTATTCCATATGTTTATGATGAATTCATAAGTCTTAATAATATTTTGTCAGATTTTGCAAAAGGCAATAATCTCACTACAATTTTTGCGAATCAAGTTGGGTGCAATGAGGGCAAAATAAACGTTGGGCAAAGTCGTATTTATAGTAGAAAAGGTGAATTAATTTCTCAGGCTAAAAGCTTTGAAAGTGATATTATTAGCATTGAAGAGCCAAAACTTGTGAAAAATTTTGAAAGTCAAGAAGAAGCGTGGTTTGATAGCTTGGTTTTTGGCGTTCGTGATTTTATGAAAAAAATTAATTCTAAACGGATAGTTTTAGGTTTATCTGGTGGCATGGATTCTGCGCTTGTGGCAACAATTGCTAAGGAAGCTGTTGGAGCTGAAAATGTGTTAGCTGTGCTAATGCCTTCACCATATACAAGTCAATTAAGCTATGATGATGCATATGAACTTGCTAATAACCTTGATATTCGGGCGGAATTAATAAGCATAAAAGATTTAATGCTAAAATATGAAGATAGCTTAAGCCCAATTTTTAAGGACATGCCAAAAGATTTAACAGAGGAAAATATTCAGTCTCGTATACGTGGTGTTCTGCTTATGGCAATTGCTAATAAGCACGGATATTTACTCTTAAATACTGGAAATAAATCTGAACTTAGCGTTGGTTATTGCACCTTATATGGTGATACCTGTGGTGCGCTTAGCCCTATAGCTGATTTATATAAAACTCAAGTTTTTGATTTGGCACGCTTTATTAACAAACAAAAAGCTAAAGAGCTTATCCCAATTTCAATTATTACTAAAGCTCCAACAGCTGAACTGCGTGAAAATCAAAAAGATGAAGATTCCTTGCCTAGCTATGAAGTTTTAGATGCGATTCTTAAACATATTATTGAGGGTAAAGAGTTGGAATTTATGCATAATCAAAGTGAAGTAGATAGGGTTAAAAAGTTATTTTCTGGAGCTGAATTTAAGCGCAGACAAGTACCTCCACTTTTAAAATTAAGCTCATATGATTTGGGCGAATATAAAATTCCGATGACAGCTGTGTTATAAAAAAATGGTGAATTATGGGCAAGTTTAAAATTTCAAAAAAAATTATTATTTTGGTCGTTTTAGTAGTTTCATTATTATCAACTGCCTACTTTGTTGCAAGTCATTATATTACAAAATATTATCAACAGCCTAAATTTGCAGTAGAAAAAATAAATTTAGCTATTGCAATGGAAGATAAAGTAACTTTGGAAAGTTTTATTAATTTAAAAACTGTTGTTGATAAGATTGCTAATGATTTAACTCCATATCTTAAAGGCGAAGAAAAAAATATTTCAGTTAAACAACGCTCAGAAGAAATTTTTGAAAATTTATATAAAATCGTTTTTGGACCTAGATTGCCTAAACCAAAGGTCGAAGAACCAAAAGAGGGTGAAGAAGCTGAAGGTGCAAAACCAGCTCCAAAGCCTAAAGAAGAGCCAAAACCTAAGTTTGAAATATTAAAAACATCACCAACTATTATTCCGCCTGGAATGATGGACGATTTTGTTGCAAATCCATTTATATTACAGGCTTTTGATGAAGAGCATGCTGTCATCGTTTCTAAGGTTCAGCATCATCAATTGCCAATTACTTTTGAAATTAAGCTTGCCATGCAACTTATAGATGGTCAGTGGAAAATAATAGAATTTAGCAATTTTGACAAAATGGCTGTGCATTACTTAAATACTGTAAATGCTGAAACTGAAAAAGCCCTAATGGCGATAGAAGCTGAAAATGACAGAGTTTTTGCTTATGTTAATGAACACTATGACGTAAGCTCGTGTTCTGCAAATATTTTTGGACCTGATAAGTATGGTATAATTCATTTGCGTATAAATTTAAATGGTATGAATAAGGGTGTTGACGATTTAGTAGCATCATCAGTTTTTGTGAGTTTTAGTGATGGTAATAATAAAAAACTGTCGACGATGAGAGTTGAAAACCCTAATAGAGTTCCAGGTGAAAGCACCTTTAAGCATGAATTTTCATTTACTTTTGAAAGTAATGTGAATGAAGCTGTACAGTTGCTTAATGCAGGTGATTTAAAATGTACAGCAAAAACTATTGGTGCTGGAATTGGTAGGGCAAATTATTTGTACCCTGAGAATTGGCGAAAATTTATTGAATAATGCCTTGTATGTTTTTAGTATAAAGACTTAACTGCTTTTAATATATTTTGTTAAATTGTAAAATATTGTTAAGGTAAAACATCTAAATTTTCATATGACGCAAAGAGTTAAGGCTTAGTTTTTTCGTTTAACCTGTGGATAATAAGGAATAATTATGGCAGCTTATGTTTCAGTTGTGATACCTGTATTTAATCTTTGGAACATGACAAAGGATTGCTTGCTAAGCCTTGCTCAAAATAGCCCTTTGAACCTGATAGAAGTAATTGTTGTTGATAATGCTTCTAGTGATGAAACTCAAGCTGAACTTGAAAAATTAAAAACTCTTTTTAAGCATTTTAAGTATATAAGAAACGAAGAAAATTTAGGCTTTGCCAAGGCCTCAAATCAAGGTGCTAAGCTAGCTAGTGGAAAATTTTTATTTTTTTTAAATAACGATACTATTTTAACAAAAAACTGGTTACCTCCTCTTTTAGATGCTCTTGCAAGTGATGAAAAATTGGCAGGAGTTGGACCCCTATTATTATATGAAAATAATCATGTTCAACATTTAGGCGTTACATTTTCGCAAGATGGTGTAAAGCACTTATACCAATTTTTTCCAGCAAGCCATAAGTTGGTTGCAAAGAGGCGTTATTTTAGAACTATTACTGCTGCTGCATTTTTAATCTCTAAGGAATTATTTTTTTCAGTTAACGGTTTTTTTGAAGAGTACAAAAACGGATTTGAGGACATTGATTTATGCTTACAATTAAATCAAAAGGGTTATTATTTTTCTTGCATTGCTGAAAGTATTGTTTATCACCTCGAAAGTCGAACTCCAGGTAGAAAATCAAATGAAATTCATAATTCTAACATATTGAAATTAAGACAACAAAGCAATATTTATTATGATCTATATGAATTTGTAATGGCTGATGATTTGCGTTGTGAATTAACGCATGATTTGAATGTGTGTGTACAAGTTGGACTTAGAGAAGAGTTTTTATTAAATAAAAGCTATGCAAAATGCAACTCAATTTCTGAACTTTATACAGCGATAATAGAAAATCCTCTATGGTTAAGCGGTTATGAAAAATTAGCAAGTCTTTTTGATGAGCAAAAAATGTATGGTGAGCTTGCCGTTATAAGAAATATGCAAAGTGGATTTTTCTATCATACTGAGTTTTTAGAAAAGTTATCATATGCTTTAGAAAAAATAAATGAACTTGAAAGTCTTCAAGCTGTTCAAAAAGTCATTGCACAGAGAAATTCTGAACAATCAGTTGCTAGCTCTATTGTAAAAGCGCACCTAGCTAATGCTATTCATAAAAAAAATAGTTGTGCGCAAGAAGTATTTTCAAATTGGCTTAAGAAATATTCTTAAAAATTATAGACATGTTAGTATTTTTATGTTGCTTTTAAGGTAAAATAAATTTAAAATATTGAAAATATATTGATTAGGGTGATAATTATGTCAAATTCTGAAGAGCTTAGAGTTGGAAATATTGTTTTTGACGGTATCCAAAATAGATATGAAAAAAAAGTTATTAAGGCTTTGAATAGGATCTGTGCAGAAAAATCAGGAGAACTCTTAACTGAAAAAGATGTTAGAGATATTTATGCCTTAGCTTTGAATCAATTGCCTACTAGCTATGCACAGCCAGGTACAATTGTTCTTGGTGATGCTTATTCTCAAGAAACTATTGACGATATAGTTTTAAAAGCATTTGATAAAATTTATGATAATCCAAAACCGTAATTTTGGATATATAAAAATTGTAAAAGATAACATTTGCTTTAAGTGTTTTGAAATAATAAAAATTAAGTTTATATAAAGGTTATGAGGTGGACTATGTCACAGAGTGAAACTTTAGCAGTAGGCACAGTTATTTTTAGTGGTGTAAATAACAGATATGAAAAAAAAATTGTAAAAGCTTTAAAAGAATTGATTGATGGTAAGCCAGAAATTTCTTTGTCAGAAAAAGATATCAGAGATATCTATGCCTTAGCACTTAATCAATTACCAGCACATTATGCACAACCCGGCACAATTGTTCTTGGTGATCCTTATGGTCAAAAAGCAATTTATGACATAGTTTTGAAGGCTTTTGATAGAATTATAGCAAACCCAAAGCCATAATTATGCATAATAAAAAGAAAGAACGACTTGAAAAAGACTTTATGGAAGGTGTTTTGAGCACTGCCGAGGAAGTTTTCATTGCGTTTAACTCTGAAATAGCGCCTTATGTAATTGCATTTAATTTTGCATATGAAAACGATGTTATTTACTTGCATTGCGCTAAAGTTGGACGTAAATTAAATTTAATTAAAGAAAATTCTAATGTTGGTTTTTCAGCTATTTGCGATGTAGAGATAGTTAGAGAGCGTTCAACCACAAAATACAAATCAGTATGTGGTGCTGGTATTGCAAAGTTAATTGATGATCCTAAATTAAAACAGAAAGCTTTAGATATGCTTGCAATACGTTATAGATCTTCCTGTCAAGTTCCTGCATCACAAAGCATGCTAGATCGTACTGCAGTTATAACAATTCAAGTAACTGAAATTTATGGCAAAGAAAGTTTAGGTGAATAAATTAACAAAAGCTGAAATGCTTCTTCAACATAAAAAGGCAAGAATAAATGTACTTAGTATATTATTCTTGCCTTTTTATGACTCTAAAAAATGTTTTAGCTTGTCCTAAAAGTTTCTTGTATAGTAATTTCATCTGAAATTACTATCATTGACTGCGCTAGTAGGCAATTACTGCGAAAGCATAAGTGCAATTTTATTGCACTGTTAAGTTCTGGAGCAAGTGTATCTTTGCTTAAGTTGACGCTAGTGATGGCAACTTAAAATACTATAAAAGAAAAAAATACTACATGCAATAACAAGGCATAACTTGCTTTTAGTCTTCTGTAAGTGCAAATTCAACAGCTTTTTGGGCATGAATTGCTGTTGTATCGAATACAATTAAATCAGTATCATTTTGACCAATTAATAAGCCAATTTCAGTACATCCTAAGATAACTGCTTGAGCACCTTTAGCCTTTAATTGGTGAATGAGCTCTAGATATTTAGCTTTTGAGCTATCAAGTATTTTACCAAGGCATAACTCATCAAATATAATTCTATTTACTTCTTCAATGTCTTCTTGCTCTGGGATTAAAACTTCAATTCCTCTATCAATAAGCCTTTGCTTATAAAAGTCTTGTGTCATTGTATACTTAGTACCGAGAAGAGCAACTTTACTAATATTCTTATTTAATATTTCGCTTGCAGTTGCATCAGCTATGTGAAGCAAATTAATGCTAATTGCACTTTCTACCTGCTTTGCAACTTTATGCATAGTATTAGTGCAAATTAAGATGCAATCTGCTCCGGCTTTTTCAAGATTGCTTGCAATCTCAGCCAAAATTTCACCGCTTTTTTCCCATTCGCCTAAGTGTTGAAGTTTTTCAATTTCGTCAAAATTTACACTATAAAGTAAAATCTTAGCTGAATTAAGACCACCAAGTTTTTCTTTTACCATTTCATTTATCATGGCATAATATGAAATAGTACTTTCATAGCTCATACCACCAATTAAACCAATTGTTTTCATAGTTCTTCCTCAAATAAAACTTTATTTAATTTTATAGTATTAAAAATAAAAATGCAAATGAAATGTAAAAAAGCGAAGATAAAAAAAAGCTTGGAAATAAATCCAAGCTTTAAATAATGGTAGGACGTGCGGGGCTCGAACCTGCGACTCTCTGCTTAAAAGGCAGATACTCTACCGACTGAGTTAACGTCCC
>CAYJPK010000011.1:24554-42217 GCA_964372035.1 uncultured Desulfovibrionaceae bacterium
AACCTGCGACTCTCTGCTTAAAAGGCAGATACTCTACCGACTGAGTTAACGTCCCATAAAAATGAGGTCTTATGTATATAAACTTTAATTAAAAAAGGCACATAGACTGTGCCTAAGTAAATTTTAATGGTAGGACGTGCGGGGCTCGAACCTGCGACTCTCTGCTTAAAAGGCAGATACTCTACCGACTGAGTTAACGTCCCGTGCTTCGAGAATTGTTATAGTGTTTTTAGACTTATATGTCAAGCAAAAAAATCAAAAAAAAATAAATATTGAGCAATAAAATTATTAAATTTAAAATGATTAATTTTTACAAGTGTTTTTAATAAACAATTCTTTTAAAATTCGGTTATGGTCCCGCTTTCAGATTCTATATTTTTTTCTTTGTCCTCAAGATTACCTTTGTTTTCTACGGGAGTATCATTCTTTTCTACACCAGAAGCATCATTTTTTGGTTCTGCTATAGGTGATTGAATGCTAGGCGGTTCAACAACAGGTGATTCCGTACGCTCAGGTGCTGGTGAATTTTGTGGTCGAATACATTCGAGTACAACATACTTGTCACAATCAAGCCATTGTGTGAAGCGAACATGACATTCTTGAGGGTATATTTCTTTTTTTGTTTGCCACTCTTTCCATGTCTTTTCAGATGTTCCAACAACTAAACGACCTTTTTTATCCATTCTATCTTTTAGCTTTTCCCAGCTATCTATTTCATTTATTTTATTATCCATGTAATATGTATAGATGCCTGCTTTATTCATGAGTGAAATGGGCTCATAGTCCATCGCAACATACTTTTTCATTACTTCACTACTCTGATATGGACTAAATAAACTATCAAGCGAAGGAACAAGTATAGCAGAACTAGGCAAGCTTAATGATGATATAAATAAACAGAATACTAGCAAAGCACCGCTTGGACAATTACGTTTTGTTAAGCGTAAAAGGATAAATGCAAATACTAAGCACAGCAAAGCTAAAATATATAAATCACTAATATTATTTATAATTGATAAGATAAATTCATATTTTGGATTAGCTAAAAGTTCTGTCACCATATCTGGTAAAATTGGATTTAAAAAAGGAAAAGCATAAGCAATGCCTAGTACAAAAGCCATAATAAGCATTAATACGCTTAGAAGAGCAAAGAATAAGCTACTACGCTTTTCACTCATTGTTAAAATTGCTTTAGATATTAAAATTGATGCAAAAGGTAGAAGTGGCAATGCATAGATTATTTGCTTTGCGCTAATTGAACTTAAAATAGCAAAGCCAGTTAAGCATGCAATTATAGCAAATCCAGTTCCGTGATTATCAATTCTAGCTTTGAAAATATTTTTTAGGGCACTTGGTAATTTGTGCCAAGCCAAAAATGGAATGGTCAGTATCCACGGCAGTAGGGCAAGAGGCATAGTAGCAAAATAATACCACCATGCAGCTTTATATTGCCAAGCATCAATAAATTGTTCAAAAGTATAACGACCAAGCATTAATTCAAGATATTCTTTGCCACCATCTTGAAGTGCAATAAGACTGCCATAAATAAGTAGTAAAACAAGCATTATTCCGAATGAAATAGCACCATCTCTACTTCCAGCTCTTCTAAAAGTTCCTCGCCATACAAGAAAAACAATAGAGCTTGCAATAGGAATTAAAATCCCAAGCACACCATTTGTTAAACAAGCTAAAACCGCAAAAATAAAACCAAGAGCTAAATATAGAAAACCGCTTTCCTTTATCCAGCCACGGTAAAGAAATAACTGACTAAGAATAATTAAACTTGCAAATAGAGAATTTATACTAGTAAACTCACTCACAGCAAAAAAAGAAAACGTTGAAACTAAAATTAAGCTTGCACCGAAACTTATTTTTCGATTAAAGCCCAGCGAAATAGCTAATAACCATGTAGAGACAACAAGTAAAATCACACTAATTGTAGAGCCAATGAAAAATAAGTTATCTTTTTCAAAGTATGGGATTTGGTCAACTAAATATAAGAACCAATAGTAAAGAGGGGGATTTTCAGCATATAAATTATTGTTCAAGTGTAAAATCAACCAGTTACTGCTTTCAATCATAGCATTATATACAGCCGCATGCCTTGCTTGATCAACCCATAAATGGCGCACATCAAGTCCGAGGTAGCTTTGAGCAGCAACAATTAAAACTGGAAATGCAAAGGCAAGAATAGCTAAGTATGAAAAAATCTTAGAAGCAAATGAGTCTTCTATAATGCTAGCTTTTACAGCTTTTTCTTCTTCACTTTGTTCTTGATTTTCTTCGTTCTCGTTTTGACTCTCAGTGTTTTGCTCATCACTATTATGCGAGCCATCATCTTGTGACTTTTCAGAGTCAACGCTTGAATTTTGATTACTTGCTTCTATTTTATTTTCTTCTTTTGTTTCAGAATCTTTTGACTCTACAACAACAAAGTTAACTTCACTTGAATGGCTTTCACCTTGTTTAGCATCACTTTGCTTTTCGGCATTTATATCTGTGTTACTTTGCTCGTTCTTATCTGTATTTTCAGTTTCTTGCGAATTATCTTGAAAATTAACTAGTTCTTCTGATTTCTTTTCTTCTTTCTTTTTGCGTTTAAAAAGCATGAGTTATATCCTTTTATAAAAATAACTGATCTTAATTTCATATTTAAATTATAATAAAATCCATGAACAAGATAAAGGCGCAAGTTCAATAGTTATAAGTGATCCAGAGCTTGTCACAGTGTTGCGTCCAAGTAAATCACGAGCATTAGTATTTCGTTCACTGATGATCTGTTGAACATAATTATCACTAAAATTAGCTATGACAACAATGTTTTGCCCAGAATTTGTCATGATTTTTGCAGCAATAACACCAGGTACAGTTTTTGGGCGTGAGATTAATTGAGCACTTGAAATATTATAACTTGTGCGAAGCTCACCCAATTTTTTTAATTTTGTGACAAAAGAGCTTGCTTTTTTAAGCTCAGAGTCAAAGCTACCATAAAGATTTTTACCACGTGAAAAACCATTTGAAGTAGTTTTTTGGCTTGAATCAATTGACCAAGCAGGCAAAATAGATGCACCGTTATATTGTGATATAACTTGGTGTGTTATGCCTTGAAGATCTTGACCACTAACCATCAACATTCCAGGAAAACCACCAAGCCACTGCATAAAAAATGTATGAACTCTTTCAATTTTTCGTGCATTTTTTTCCACATCATTTGGTGCTACATTTAAGCGTATAGCAGACATTGCAGGTGCTGAAGCATATAGTTTACTAGAATTAAATGAAACTTTACTATGCCACTCAGAAGGAATACTCACGTGTCTAATTTGTGGAAGAAGATAAAAATTAACTCCTCCATTTTGGCTAACGCTACGATATAAATTTGCAAGTGGAATTTTTTCAGTAATAGCATAATCAATAGCTGAACGTAAATTATTTACATCGCCAGTAAGAAGAGCGTATTCAGAAGATGGACTTAAAACGCTATCATACGCATAATTAATGCCAGAGTTTATTAGTGGTTTAAGAAATTTGCGTGGTAGAGCGTCTTTTTCAAGTGTTTTAGCTCCATAACGAGAAATTTCACGTGATAAATAGTTTATGGCTGTCGGTCCAGGTTCAGCAATATTGCTCCAATTTTCACCCTTTAAGAGTTCAAATTCATTTCCTTGATTTCGGTGTAAGCCAAATAAAGGTTCACTATTAATGCCAATTAAACTACTACCGAGCATATCAACTTGTCTGATTATACTCGCAGATAAAATTCGCCTTGCGCTCGAAGATGGATCATCAAAGTTTAAAACAGGGCGAGTAGCGTCATCATGATAACGATACACCCAACGTCTTAAATTACCATCAGTTCCTTTTATTTCACCCGTTGCTGCAAAGCCACCTTTTGAACTTGTCATATTAAGCGCAATGTCACGAGATAAGTCTTGCGGGATAAAATCTTTTAGACCTTCAACTTGAGCTACTGTCAATTCCTTTTCATATAAATCTGTTTGCAGTGAACCTTGAATGTATTTAGGTACTTCAGGCAACAAATTCCAAGCTGTTTTAGGAATTTCAACCATGAACCATACACCAGGATAATCTCCAAAATTTTGAGTTGCTAAGGTAAAATCAGCACCAATGCCAGGATTTGTTGGAAAAATAGAGCTACCAAGTAAAATATTATTTTGTTTTGCTGCACTCAATAAATTTAAATAATCATCATCATTTCCAACATACTTTGCATGTGCAAAGGAGGTGACATCATCATAAGGTTCTGCAGCACTAGAATGTTTTGATATAGCTGCTGCATTGTGAGTAGGCGAGAGATACATTCCAGTGATATTTAAGCCTTTTAGAGTGGCTAAAAAACTGTTGCTCGCAAGGCTTTTAAGTACAGCTCTATGACTTGAAGTAATCAAAGTTTGTGGTTGAATATCTAACCAGACATTACTTGATTGGCTAGAAAAAACATTGTTAGCATTAGCTTTCCACGCAATGCTTGAGCCTGAAACAACTTTAGCAAATGCAGCTGAAGTTTTAAGTGCAGATTCGCGTTCTAGCATGTTCGTATAGCTAGGGTCAGCACGATGCAAAACAGTATTAGGCTGCCTTGGGCTTTTAGCGCAAGCAACTAGCACGCTTAAAATAAAAATTAAAATACAGTAATTAGTGAGTTTTAGCATATTATGTGTACTGTGGCTCCTCTTCTTTAACAATCTGGAAAGCCTTGCTTGCTTTAACAGTTCCTGCAATGCCCCAGTATTTAATTACACCATCAACAGCGCAAGGTAATAAATCCTCAACATCAGTATCAAGTGAAATAATATCGCCAACTTGTAGGCGTAATAATTGGTTACTTGTAATTTGTGAACCACCTAATTTAACCTTAAGTTCAACAGGGGTTTCAAATAAACGTTCTTTTAAGCGTCCTACCCATGCATGGTCAATTTCAAGACGCTCAGTTTGGAAACTTGCATGGAGTTTTGAACGAATAGGTTCAATTGTTGCGTACGGTAGGCAGATAAGCATTGAACCAATAGAAGAATCAAGCTCTACCTCAAAGTTAATTACAACAACAACATCACTTGGCGGAACAATTGCCGCAAATTGTGGATTAATTTCAGAGCGAACAAGCTCAAGCTTAACATCATGCACAGGTCGCCATGATTCTTCCATATTATCAAGAGCAATTTTAATGATGCGATCAACTACTGCTTGTTCAATACGTGTAAAATCACGCCCTTCGACCTTTGGTTGTGAACCAGCACCGCCAAATACGTTTTCAACTAAAGCAAAAACTAAGCGAGAGTCAACAACGATAATAGCTGTACCACGCAGAGGATCCATTTTAAAAATATTAATACTAGTTGGTACAGGAAGTGATCGCATAAAGTCACCAAACTTAGTCATATCAATGGATATTGGGTTAAGTTCAACACGTTTACGCACAGTATTTGTTAAGGCGTTTGTGCATAACCTAGCAAAGCGGTCATTTACAATTTCAAGAACTGGCATACGCCCACGAATAATACGATCTTGGTTTGCAAGGTCAAAGCTAACAATGCCAGAATCGTCTTGTGGGATATTGGTTTCGCTGTCGATTTCTCCGCCGGAAAGGCCTCGTAGTAGAGCATCTACTTCATCTTGCGCTAAAATCTTATTCATATTATAGTCCCATATTCAGGCTGTTTAAGTTGTGTTTGAAATTGATTAACATATTGATTGTTGTGAAAAAAATAATTAAATTGCCATGACAATCTATGTTTATAATACTCTTATAAGTGGCGGTGGTCAAGTGAGTTTTCTTTTAAAAAATAAAATTAATGTTTATCAGAATAAAGTTCTTGCATATGAGCTAGTAGCAGAGCAAGGTGAAAAACTAAGTCATGTGCTTTTTAGTCATGGTATCTTTGGTGTAAAATCTTTATGCGATGGACTTGGAAAATGCGGTAAATGCCGTGTTATCATTAAAGATTTTGAAAAAATAACTAGTAAAGAAAAAGAAATTTTAAGTGCTAGTGATATTGAAAAAAATGTACGCCTTAGTTGCCAGCATTTTGTAGAAAGTAATTTAGATATTTATATTTCAAAAGATGATAGTGAAGATGAAATATTGTATTTCGATAGAGAATTTAATCAGCTTTTTTTAGCTGTAGACCTCGGAACTAGTTCAATTTATTGGCAAGTTTTAACCGATAAAAATGAAGTTTTAGCTAAAGGTCATGGTCTTAATGCTCAAGCTGGAGTTGGTGGTGATGTCATTTCTCGTTTAGCCTATGCTAATAATTTTAAGGGGCGTCGAGAGTTAAGCCTTGTAATCGTTAGGTATTTAAAGAAAATTATTAGTAATATCAAAAATAAATATAACAGCGATATAGAATTAATAAGCCTTTGCGCTAATACGGCTATGACTTCGATTTTTCTTGAGCTTGATGTGCAGTCTCTTTGTGCTGCGCCATATAAAGTTCCAACAAAAGGTAATATAATCGCTGAAATTGAGGGTTTGCCATCAGTTTACATTCCGCCACAATTTGCTCCCTTTGTCGGTGGCGATATAAGTGCAGGCTTAGTTTATTTGCAAAGTACCAAACCGAAATACCCATATTTATTTGTTGACATGGGCACAAATGGTGAATGTGTACTAGCTCTTAGTGAAAGTGAAATTTATATTACAAGTGTTCCACTTGGCCCTGCAATGGAGGGAATTGGACTAAGCTGTGGCTCGATTGCTATGAATGGTAGCATAAACAATTTTTCATTAAGTCCCTTTGGTTTAAGTTTTACTACAATTAACGGTGCTAAAGCTAAAAATATATGCGCAACAGGAGCAATTAGTCTCTTGTGTGTATTGTTAAATGCTGGAATAATTGATGAAAATGCTAGTTTGAATAAGAATATAAATTCTCCGCTTGCCAATAAAATTCTAAAAAATATTGAACAAACTGAAAATGGTTTTTGCTTAAATATTACTGATGAAATCTACTTTAATGCATTAGATATTGAAGCAATTTTAAATATTAGAGCTAGCCTTAAAACTGCGCTTAACATGCTGTTAGAACACGCAAATATTTCAAAACAGCAGCTTGCAAATTTAATTATTACAGGAAACTTTGCTGAACATGTTAATGTTCAAAATTTAGAACAACTTGGCTTTATTCCTAGCAATATGCAGGTTCAAGTATTGTCTAATACGAGTTTGCAAGGTGCAAGCCTACTAATTAATAAGGACTTGCAAAATCTCGCAGGTGATTTATATAATAATAAGCAGGTAATTGATATTGCAAATGATAAAAAATTCATGGATAAATTCATTAATAACATGCAGTTCACAATTTTTTAAGATTTAGGCTTAATTTTTTGCTTGCTAATTTTTAAAAAAGGTATTATTAATCTTTTTTAGCTTTGATTTCAAACATAATGAGGATAATCATGAAAAAGAATATTCACCCAAAAGCATTTGATGCAAAAATTTCTTGTGCCTGTGGCTTCCAAGCTGAAGCTCTTTCAACAAAAGGCGAAGAAGTAAACGTTGAGATTTGCTCTAACTGTCACCCGTTTTACACTGGTAAGCAAAGACTTTTAGATAGCGCAGGACGTATTGATCGTTTCCGTAAAAAATACGCTAAGTTTGCTAAGTAATTTTAACAAACTATATCCTCAAATACCTCCCAGGAGTTTTGCCTAGGGAGGTATTTGAGCTTTAAGGACTTGATATGAGTGAAAATGTAAGCATTGGCGGGCAGGCAATCATGGAAGGCGTTATGATGCGTAACGTTAATAGTTATGCTGTCGCTTTGCGCTCTGGTAATAAAATTATTGCCCATAAATATCCTTGGTTTTCTTTGACTCCTAAAATTTTACAAAAACCATTTTTACGTGGTTTTCCTATACTAGTTGAAACTTTGATTAATGGAATTAAATCCTTGAATGTTTCTGCGACTAAGCTTGCAGAAGACGAGGGTGAAGAAATTAAGTCTTGGGAATTAGTTGTGACTATGTTAGTTGCAATGGGCATGGCTGTAGTTCTTTTTGTAGTTGTTCCACATTTATTTTCTATAGTTATGAAGTGGTTTGGGCTTGGTGGAGATGTTGAAAATCTCTCTTTCCATGTTTGGGATGGTTTATTTAAATTTCTTATTTTTATTGGCTATATCGTAGCTATTTCCTTTGTGCCTGATATTAAAAGAGTTTTTCAGTATCACGGCGCAGAACATAAGGTTATTGCAGCATTTGAAAAAGGTGGACTAGTTAGCGTTGAAACTGTACGCCCGTGTAGCCGTTTGCATGCTAGATGCGGAACTACCTTTGTGCTTTTCGTTTTAACTATTGCAATTATTTTACATACACTTTCAGTTCCTGTTTTGCTTGCTTTTTGGACACCTGATAATGCTTTTTATAAACATGCTGGCATAATTGCTTTTAAAACTTTGCTTATGCTTCCGATTAGTGCAATAGCTTATGAACTTATTAAGTATGCAAGTACAGTAGAGGGTTCATTTTTAAGCTATATACTGCAAGCACCTGGAATGTTTTTACAAATGTTGACCACAAAAGAACCTGATGATGAGCAAATTAAAGTTGCTATTGTATCACTTGCTATGGCTCTTTCGCCAAATGTGCCAAAAAATATTCAGGTTCCTGATTACACAATTTTTGAGTAGGAGTTTTTTTGATGTTATCAAAATTAGAATATATGGAAAAACGCTATCTTGATCTTGAGCAAGAATTAGCTGACCCAGAAATCTTTAATGACCAAGATAATTTTCGTAAAGTTGCAAAAGCGCATGCTGATTTAAAGCCTGTTGTTGAAAAATACCGTGCATTTGCAAAGGCAAAAGAAGATTTAGCTGATAATAAAGAAATGCTTTCAGATAGTGATGCTGATATTCGAGCAATGGCGCAAGAAGAAATTCCAGCACTTGAAGAATTAATTGAAAAATTAGAACAAGAGCTTAAAGTTGCACTTTTACCTAAAGATCCACTTGATGAAAAAAATATCTTGCTTGAAATTCGTGCAGGAACTGGTGGTGAAGAGGCTGCTCTGTTTGGTGGTGATTTATTTCGCATGTATTGCCGCTATGCTGAAAAAATGGGTTGGAAGATTGAAGTAATGAGCCAAAGTGATTCTGATACTGGTGGCTTAAAAGAAGTTATTGCCTTAATTACAGGTAATAATGTTTATAGCCAATTAAAATTTGAATCAGGTACTCACCGTGTTCAGCGTGTTCCAACAACTGAAACGCAAGGGCGAGTTCATACTTCAGCTGCAACTGTAGCAATCATGGCAGAAGCTGAAGAAGTTGATGTTGAAATTAGACCTGAAGATTTAAGAATTGACGTATTTAGAGCTGGTGGAGCTGGTGGACAGCACGTTAACAAAACTGAATCAGCAGTGCGTATTACTCACATTCCTACTGGTATTGTTGCTATTTGCCAAGATGAAAAATCACAGCATAAAAATAAAGCTCAAGCTATGAAAGTTCTTGCTTCTCGTATTTTACAAGCAGAGCAGGAGCGCCAAGCAGCAGCTATGGCAGATACAAGACGTGCTTTAGTTGGTTCTGGTGATCGTTCTGAACGTATCAGAACTTATAACTTCCCGCAAGGTCGTGTTTCTGATCACCGTATCAATTTGACACTATACAGCCTTGATAAATTTATGGAAGGTGAAATTCAACCAATGATTGATGCCTTAACAACACATCAACAAACAGAAGCACTTCGTATTCAAGCTTCTGAATAATCTTTAAATCGGAGAGTTAGTAATTTATCTTTCCGATTTTTTTATTGAAATTTTTTAAAGCAAGCAAATAAAAACAAGGAATTAAAGTCATGGGTAATAGAGGTCGTGGAGAACAAACATTATTTCATATTCAAAGTAAATTACTATTAGATAGAAATAAAATTGAGAGTGAAAATTTTAAAGCGAAGAATGCTAAATTTTGTGAATTTTGCAAAGAACCGCTAAATAATGGGGCAGAAGTTTGCAAACATTGTCATGCTTATTTGACTGAAGAAACGATTATTTCTATTTCAGGTTTTATACTTCTTCCTATTCTTGGTTTTTTAGGACTTGCAGCTATTGTTTTAGGTGCCGTAGGCTCAAGCACCTATCTTTTTATGGATTTATGCTTAATCGCTGGCTTAGTGTACTTACTATTAAAGCAACGAGCTAAATCATATGAATGGGTTAGAGATGTTAATGCTAGGCAGTACTAGAAAGTAAAATTTTTATTTTAGTTTGTTTTTTTATTTTTGGGAAACTTTTACAAAAGTTTCCCAAACCCTTCAAAACTTTTTAATCTTTTTCACTATCGACTATTAATTCTGCAAATAGTCATCAGGGATAATCTGACCACGTGGAATAGCGTTTAGTCTTAAATCATGGTGATAACCATCTTTGCCCAATAGATAAGCATTATAAGCAACCATGGCTGCATTATCAGTGCATAATCTTAACGCAGGTAAAATAAGTTCTAGCTTATATTTATCAGCTAAAATTTTTAACTCACTTCTTACAAAAGAATTTGCAGCAACTCCACCAGCTACAATGATACTCTTAAATCCATTATCTTTATATTTTATAATAGCTCGTTCCATCTTCAAGCTCAAAGTCGAAGCAATGCAGTAAAGATATGAAGCGCAGACAGCTTTAAGTTCATCAGAAGCACTTTCAATACCATTTAATTTAACTTGAAGCCCATTTTCAATCAAATGTGGATTTGCTTTTAAATAAGTTTGAGCCGCAGTTTTTAAACCACTAAAGCTAAAGTCAATATTATCATTTTTAATATAGGGGCGTGTAAATAATTTTGTATTTATTTCAGTTCCTTGACTAACTAAGCTCTGTCCCATTTTGTCAATTAATGCACCACCAGGGTAGGGTAAGTTTAGCATTTTTGCAAACTTATCACAAGCTTCACCTACAGCATCATCTAAAGTATGCCCAAGAATTGGCATTTCTTTGGCTGACTTCATATTGTATATATGAGTATGTCCGCCAGAAACTAAAAGTCCAAGGCTTGGAAATTTTAACTGTGTTTCAAGTCCAGCAGCTAAAAGATGTGCTTGTAAATGATTTATACCAATTATATTTTTATTTCCAGCTAGGGCGAGTGACTTTGCAAAGCCAAGTCCAACTAAAAGGCAGCCTAAAAGCCCAGGTCCTCTAGCAACTCCTATCAAATCAATATCGTTAATTGTTAAATTATTTCTTTGCATTAGTTCAGTATATAATGCACCCATAAAACGATAATGCTCACGAGATGCAAGTTCTGGCACAACACCACCAAACAATGCGTGTTTGTCAATTTGTGTTGCCAAAACTTGATCAATTAATTTACCATCCTTAACAAGAGCTAAGGCAGTTTCATCACAAGAGCTTTCAATTCCAAGACATAACATATAATATTAAAAAGGACTGCATAAACAGTCCAAAGTTAAAAAGTTGTATTAAATAAATATATTATTCTACATGTTTAGCATATATTTTTGAAACTGCTTCAACATCATTTTTTGAACCAATGAAAAGCGGTATTCTATCATGTAAACTTTGCGGAACAACATCTAAAATTCTTCTTTTTCCATCTGTAGCAAGACCACCAGCGTTTTCAACCACAAAGGCAAGTGGTGAAGCTTCGCATAAATAACGTAATTTACCTTGAGATTTTCCTTCACGTAAATCAGGTGGATACATATAAATTCCACCATAAAGTAAGGTGCGGTGAAAGTCAGCGACTAATGAACCAACATAACGAGCAGAACAAGGCTCACTACGAGTTTCACATGGCTCTTTGAAATACTCAACAGCTTCTTTAGTTGCGGTATCCCATGATTGCCAATTACCTTCATTCACTGAATAGATATGTCCCTGTTCTGGGATTTTTATATCAGGGTGTGAAAGCAAAAATTCACCAACACTAGGGTCAAGTGTAAATCCATGGACTCCATAACCTGTTGTATATACAAGCATTGTTGATGTTCCATATAAGAAATATCCTGCTGCAACTTGTTCAACACCAGCAACTAATAATTCTTTTTCATCAATATCATCAGGCAAGTCAGTTTTTCTACGCAAAATAGAAAAAATTGTGCCGACATTAATGTTTACATCAATATTAGATGAACCATCAAGTGGGTCAAAAACTAAAATATATTCACCACGTTGCAAACTTGAAGGAACACGAATTAATTCTTCATTTTCTTCAGAAGCCATAGCGCAAATCATACCAGAGCGGCTCATGCGGTATATTAATATTTCATTTGCGAACTCATCAAGCTTTTGAACTTTTTCACCTTGGACATTAACTTCACCAGTTCCACCAAGGATATCTAATAGTCCAGCTTTATTAACGCTTCTAGCAATAACTTTTGCAGATAAAATTAAATCATTAAATAAAGCAGTAAAATTACCAGTTGCAAACGGTACCTTTTGTTGTTGCAATAATAAATGTTCTGTAACTGTAACCTCAGGCATAAATCTTCCTTATTCTTTTAAAAAACATAACACCTTGAAAACATATAAACTATTTTATTCAGTAATTTCTTCTTCAACTACTTCATCAGTTTCATCGACAGGAGCTTCTTCAACTATTTCAGCTTCTTCTTGCTCTTCTAATGCTTCTTGTTCTTTTTCCATTTGCTCTTGCTCTACTTCTTCTTTGTGGGTAGCAGTTGAGCTAGCATAAATAATAGGTAACTCACCAAGATAACGTGAAACCCATGTAAAATCATCGTCATCATCATGGCTTTGATTTTCAACAACCTCAGCCCAATCAAGCATAGATGCAAAAGAATTATCAGCATCAATTAAATTTGTATTAGGAGCAAAAATTGCAATATTTTCAGGATTTGGTACAAGCGGTAACAAGTTACGCATGTCAAAATGCACGATGGTATAGCCATGTAGTTCTGTACCAGTATAGATTGGCACACCAATTAAAATTTCAGCACCAAGATCATTTGCTTGAGCAACAACTTTTAAATCACGAACATTCTTAGTTGTTACACCGATAATTTCTGCAAAATCTAATTTTTTAAGTGAAATTTCTGGCTGGCTAACTAAAATTTTACCTTCTTTATCAATAACGGTCACACCGTTTATCCAGTCGAAATTATTGAAAATATTTTGAACGCTATTTGGGGTAGGTGGACGATCTTGATTGCGCATAAAACGTGTTAATCTAGTAAGTTCTAAATCTAGTTTTTGAGTATTAACTGCAATTGTCATCTGTAAATCATCAATATCACCTGTTGCCTCGTAGTCAATTGTCGCAGGGACATTAACATATTCACCATAAACTTCACGAGTTGATTTTAAGGCATCATGAAAACGAAAATCAGAGCATGCAGTTAATGTAAACATAAATAGTACGAGAGATAAATATTTTACGGTCATGGATTTTTCCTTAATTTAAAGTTACTTTTTTTCTGCTCTATCATCTAAGCGTTTAGCTAGATTTTCAAGCATAGCAAGCTTTTTGCTTGCTGTTGAGTTGTCGTCTTGCTCTTTTAAAACTGCTTGTTCTTCTTGAAGCTCTTCTGTAGCCACTTGCTCTTCGACAGCTTCAAGCTCTTCTATAGCCTCATTTTTTTCTACTATTTGCAGCTCTTCAATAACAAGTGCTTTGTCAGTTTGAGTTGAAGTTTTTAAATCATCAATGATTTCTTTTAAACTTTCACGCTTTGCCTCATCATCTGTATTATTGTAAATTTCTTCATAAATTTCAATAGCACCGTCAACATCGCCTTGTTCAAGCAAAATTTCAGCCATTGAACGTGTTTTTACAGTTACTATTTCAGGTTCAATGTCGTAAACATCTGTATCTAGAATAGGTTCAAAGTCAGTTTGAACATTCATTACAGTAAGATCACCTTGAACTTGTTTATTTTTTTCTTTACTTGAAGATTGTGTAAGACCAGCTAATATTATTTGCTGTAAATCAAGTTCAGGATTTTTGATGCTAGCTGCCAACAATTTTATGATAAGCGATATGTTTGTATTATTGCATTGCTCGCCCCAAGCTTCTAAAAAGCTAGGATATTTAAATAGTAAATCACTAACATCTGATACATCAAGGCTATATTCATTATCTCTACCAGAACTACTCAATAAATCAATTAAAAGTAGTTTAGCTTCAATATACTCAGGGTGTTTTTCAATTCCAAAACGCAAAATTCTAATTGCTTCATCAGGGTTAGAATCGCAAAGTAAGCGAGCAAGCGGTAAAAAAACCTTAGAACCTGGCTCTAGCTCAAGAACTTCTCTATACCATTCGATTTTTTCTATCATAGTTACGACCCAGCCTTAGAGTTATTATTTGTTTCAAATAAATATAAAATCTCATTTTCTTTTAGGTAGTTAAGTCTGTTTCTAATCATTTTTTCTTTATAAGCTTTATCTGACTTTAATAAGCGAATTTCATTGCTTAGCTCAGCGTTTAGGGAGTTTTGATGACTAAGTTTTTGCTCCAGCTCATTATAATTTGTTCTAAACTCTCTATAGTTGTTAAAGCTATTTTCACCCCAAAGGATATGAAAAGCAAGTATTATGTTTATAGTTGTTGCAATAGCTACTATGGAAAATTTCCAAACTAGTGCAAAGCCATTGTTAGTTTTTGTCTTCACTTTGTACTCTGTCTTTATCTTTCCAGTGCTTATAAAAAATATAAAAATAATTACTGCCAGATAATATGGTTAAAGCTAATGCAATATATAAAATCACATGACCAATTAAACTAAAGTTAATTCCGAAAAAGGGATAATGAATGATGAGCGGAAAAATAGCAAAAAGTTGAGCAATAGTTTTTAATTTTCCGTAAGTATCAGCACCTAGCACAACACCCTCATCAATTGCCATCGCGCGAAGTCCAGTAACAGCCATTTCACGCATTAGAATAATAATTGTAATCCACGCATCAACCCAACCAAGTTCTGCAAACATGATTAAAGTTGAGCCAATTAAAAGCTTATCAGCAAGGGGGTCTAAGAATTTTCCAAGGCTTGTTACAAGATTATCTCGTCTTGCAATGTGTCCATCTAGCATGTCGGTAATTGAAGCAAACATAAACAAAAGAGCTGCAATTACGCACGTAATTTTATTTGGAAAATGTAATAATATTACGATAGGGATAATGAATGATATTCTTGCTAAAGTTATTTGATTAGCTAAATTTAGTATTTTTACAGGTGCCATATTACCAACCGTGATTACCTATTAAGTCAACAAAAGCAACTGATTGCCCATGATTTTCAATATGTATTTCGCCGTTATATTTTATAAGTCTAACGAGCTCTTGCTGTTTTTTATTTCCACCAAGTGGCATAACTAAAATGCCAGGGTCAGCAAGCTGCTCAATAAGTGGTGGCGGAATTTCAGGACCACCAGCCGTAATTATTATTCTATCAAATGGAGCAGCACTAGGCCAACCTTGTGTACCATCATCAAGTTTTGTTCTAATTTTTCTAAGATTAAGGAATTTAAAGATTTCACATGCTCTAAAGTACAGTTCACGAATCCTTTCAACCGTAAAAACATCAGCTCCTAGACCAGCCAAAATTGCTGATTGATAGCCAGAACCTGTACCAATTTCAAGCACGCTCATATTTGGTTGAAGCTCTAGCCACTGCGTCATGCACGCTACAACAAAAGGCTGAGATATAGTTTGTCCATAACCAATTGGAAGTGGACTATCACCATATGCTCTAGCATGAAGGGCATCATCAGGAATAAATAGATGACGATTAACATCACCCATCACCCTTAGAACATTTGGGTCTGTAATTCCTCTAGCTTCTAATTGCTCACGCACCATTTTTTCACGTAATCGCTTAGAATTATAACCCATGCTGCTCTGTAACGCCATTATTTAATCCCTCAAAAGTATAAATTGTACTCTAAATACAGTCTAAAAAATCCAAAATAAGAAGACAATAGCTGAAATATTTCAATGTGTCTTCCTTTTGTTTAATATAGTAAATAAAATGGCTTGTCAATATAATGAATGTAGCGTATCTATTATTACCAACATGTTTTTACAAATTTTCGGAGGATAGTCCTATTTCATCTAAACTTGAAGGAAATGTTGCCGGACTTAAACAGAGCCAAATTAAGGCTCTTGAACGGCTCTCGCAACGAAGATACATCGCAGATTGTGGATACAGTATTGAGCAAGCAAGAGAGCTTGCAGCTTTGTCACGCATAATTTCACGACAAATTGGTCTTATAATTGATAGGCAAGGTAGGGTTAAATTAACAATTATTGGTGATGCCATGCAGATTGTTATTCCTGCCCTTGGTTCGCATCAAAGTACTTTAAGAGGTCTTAGGCTTTTACATACACATTTAAGCCCTGATCTTTTATCACATGAAGACTTGATGGATTTACTTTTTTTACGTTTAGATAGCCTTAGTGTTTTAACTGTCAATGAATATGGTGAACCAGCTAGTTTCCAAACTGCCCATCTGCTTCCTAAGGTTGTTGATGAGCCTTATAGTGTTAGTAGTGTATATGCATGGGATAGGGTAGAGCTTGATCTAAATGCTCAAACAAAAGCAATCGAGAGTGAATTTTCCAAATTAGCTGAATTAAATAGATTAGACAAGAACTTAGCAAATGCAATTTTAGTTAGTGTTTCAACTGCTCCAAAACTTTTGCAAGAACAAAATTTAGCTGAACTTACCGAGCTTGCAAATTCTGCTGGTTTAAATGTTTGCGGTAATCTAATTCAACGTGTCCAGTCAATTAATCCTAGACATTTATTAGGCAAGGGTAAGCTCGCAGAGCTTGAAGTTTTAGCCTTGCAAGGTAATGCCTCTGTAGTTGTTTTTGATGGTGAATTAACTCCTGCTCAATTAAATAATCTGTCGGAGCTGACAGAGCGAAAAGTTATTGATAGAACACAGCTTATTCTTGACATTTTTGCCCAACGAGCAAAAACAAAAGAAGGTAAATTGCAAGTTGAGCTTGCACAGCTAAACTATACATTGCCACGTCTTGTAGGTAAAAATAAAGCTATGGATAGACTAATGGGCGGAATTGGTGGTCGTGGTCCAGGTGAAACAAAGCTTGAAACTGATAGAAGAAAAATTCGTACAAGAGTTACCAAAGTAAAAGATGAGCTTGAAGGTGTAAAAAAACAACGTTCAATCAATCGTGCTGGTAGAAAACGCAATAACTTACCTGTTGCCGCTTTAGTTGGCTATACAAATGCTGGAAAGTCTACCTTATTAAATGCTTTGACTAAAGCTGAAGTTTTAGCAGAAAATAAATTATTTGCAACGCTTGATCCTACTACTCGGAGAATGAGAATTCCAGAGGATAGAGAATTAGTGCTTGCTGATACTGTTGGTTTTATTCGCAATTTACCAAAGGATTTGCAAGAGGCTTTTAGAGCAACTTTAGAGGAGCTTGAAGCAGCTGATGTTTTAATTCATGTTTTAGATGCAGCGCATCACGAATCTGATAGGCAGTTTGCGGCAGTTGAGTACATATTATCAGAGATGAAGCTTATTGAACTTGCTAAGATAGTTGTACTTAATAAGTGTGATTTGTTAAGTGACGAGGAATTATTAATTTTAAAAGAAAAATACCCTAAGGCAATTATAGTTTCCGCAGTGAAAGGACAAGGCTTTGAGGAACTATTAGAAGAGCTTTGCACCTTGGTTTAGTTTT
>CAYJPK010000012.1:0-40588 GCA_964372035.1 uncultured Desulfovibrionaceae bacterium
CCGTTGATGTCGGGAGGCATCCGGGGGTTCAAATCCCTCCCCCTCCGCCATTAAAAGCTGTAAATCTAATTTAGGTTTACAGCTTTTTTTTATTCTATTTATATTCTAAAAATGTTTTTGCAATGTTCCAAAAAAATGCTGGAATATGAGGTGTTTTTCTTGATTGCATTTTAAATTAAAATATTAAAAACTTGTGCTGCAACATGTATGGCTGCTAGAGGCTTTAGTTTTCATAGTAAAGTTTATAAAATAAAAATATTTAAAGGTCTTTACTTTTTGAGAATAAAGACCTTTTTCATATGAAAAAACGAAATTTTTATGAGCTATGGTATCAGTTGACTATCAATTTTTTATTTAGTATCTTAAATTAATCCCGTAAGAGTAAAATTAGTCGTTTATGAGAATATGTATTAAAGTTACGGGAAAATTTAATCTCAAGGCATTTAATGAAAAAAATAGTTTTAATTTTATTGATAGCAGTTATTTCTGCTTTACCAGCATTTGCGAATATTAAAGATGCTGATTTTCCAAAAGAAGCTGTGGTTGCAATAGATGAAATCTTAAACGCAACTGCAAATGGAGCAAAGCCGTCAGAAGAGCAAGTTAATTTTTTGATTGGTTTTATGCACGCACAAGATTATCCCTCTGGAACATTTCTTAGTCTTAATGAGCGTGAATATGGAAATGGAACTTATTATCAGGCAAAGGTTGATTTTAACTTAAAGGATTATATTGATTATTCCTTAGATCCAAAAGTTCCAACTGAAATATTATATCCAGCGAGTATTCGCCGAGGCTATTGGCGGGAAGATAGTAAGATTTTGCAAGATGCAAGTGCAATTAAGGCATTAAAGCTTCCACCAGAACAAATGTTTTATACTAGTGGGATTGAAAACGAAGAAATCACTCCTGACTTAACTAGTGGCTGTTATTATAATTATGAGCTTAAACGCCTGGTTGTAGTGACTAAAGATCCTGTTACAGGCTCAACTGCAGTTATAAGTGCAGCAGTGCAAGTTGCTCCTTCATCAATTGGTTTAAAAGGTTTGGTGCTAGGTAATGATAGTGATTTAAACTATATTTATACTGATGTAACAGGTTCAAACTTATCAATGGTTGGGTGGGCAAAGACACAAATTTATGCTTCTGCTAACATTTCAGTTTGGATTGAGAAGAACGGTGAATTATATGCTAATTCGCTCAATTGGTTAAAGGCTGGTTGGTCAGGTATGAATGTGGTAGAAGCAGAAAATATCACATCTGGTGTTGAGCGTGGTAATAAGAGTCTTAATTCCTTTTTAAGCTCAAAAAATCGCCCAAGCCAAAAAGAAATTGAAGATTATCATATTTCATTAAAGAATAAAAATGATCAAGAGCTAGAAGAAAGCTTACAGGCTCAAGCAAATAAATTGCTAGAACTTGCAAATTCAGGTGAAAAGCTTAGCGATGATTACATGAAAGCTCTTCGTGATGGCAATTATGCAAAATCTTTGTCAAAAGAACATAAGATTGCAGAATTATTAAAATTATACATTAAAGAGAAGTTGAATTAATGCAAAATAAAAACTTTCTTCGTGAAATAACAGAGCAAGATTTTGAAAATGCCTATAATGCAACTCTTCCCGCAGATAGGGCAGTTATAAAGCAGACTTTGGCTTTAAATTCTTTTATTTACAATGAGATGGATAGCTCTGTTGAATTGAGTAAAAAATGTCATGAGCGAGGCTTTAGCTGTAGTATTAAAAATAAAGCTCTTGATTTTGCACTGTTTTTTATCCGTGAAGATTTTGCACCATTATCAAGTTTGAGTAGTGCTATTTTGCTGGCACGCTTAGCACAAGTCGAGCATATTTATGTTTTGTATGAAAAAGAATTACCACAAACGCTTAATAGCTTGGAGCTTTGTGGTATCCAACAGGCTTATGTTTGCACAGAAAAACTAGATGAAAAAAAATGGCAAGAAATCATGCATAGCATGGAGAAAGTTGGCTTGCGTGGAAGTGTATTAGTTTTTGGTGATTCAAAGTTTAAATGGCAAACATATCCATATAAATTATGGTGTTATGATAATAATGTTGCATTGCTTAAAGGGACAGAGTGCGCAGTTCATAATGACTTAAATGTAGATTTTTTCCGCTATAACATTATAAAAGAAGTAGATATTTATGAAGATTGATTTCTTAAGAAACATCGGAATTATAGCTCATATTGACGCAGGAAAGACAACTCTTTCAGAGCGTATACTTTTTTACACCCAAAAAATTCATCGTATGGGTGAAGTACATAATGGCACAGCAACAATGGATTATTTGCCAGAAGAGCAAGAAAGAGGCATAACAATCAGCTCTGCTTGTACTTCTTGTGAATGGGAATATAACAAGAGCAATTACTATATCAATATTATTGATACGCCAGGGCACGTAGATTTTACGATTGAAGTTGAGCGTTCACTTCGTGTGCTTGATGGTGCGATAGGTGTTTTTTGTGCTGTTAGTGGAGTTGAGCCACAGTCAGAAACTGTTTGGCGGCAATCAGAAAAATTTGGTGTTCCTAAACTTGCCTTTATTAATAAGATTGATAGGCAGGGAGCTGATTTTGAAGCTACGCTTAGTGCAATGCAAACTCGTCTTAACATTAAGACTTTATTATTAAATATTCCAATGCCAAGTGACAGTTCTGAGCAAAATATTATAATTGATTTATTGCTTCAAAAAGCCATTATTTTTGATGAAGAAAGTCAAGGGCAAGAACTTAGCATAAGAGATTTAAGCAAGGAAGAGCTTGAATATGCTTTGGCTTGGCGCTTAAAAGCTTTAGAAGATTTGGCAGATGCCGATGATATTTTCTTAGAAAAATATTTACAAGAAGACTATGAAATTAACGATATAAAGGCGGCGATACGTCGAGTTTGCTTAAGTCGAACCCTTGTTCCTGTTTTTGTTGGTTCTGCCTTAAAAAATCTTGGTGTTCAACCACTTATTGACGCTGTTTGTGAATATTTACCCTCACCGCTAGAGGTTGAAGCACCAAAAGTTTTTGACGCTGAAAATCAAAGCAGAGAGATTTGTTGTAATGAAAAAGAAAGCTTAATGGCAATAGCCTTTAAGGTCTTAATGGAAAATGGGCGAAAGCTTAGCTTTATTCGTATTTATTCAGGAACCTTAAATGAGGGTGATACTTGTTATAATTTGTCGAATCATCAGGAAGAAAAAATATCTCGCTTATATAGAGTTCATGCAAATAAACGTGAGCAAATTGAGCTTGCAAAAGCTGGTGATATAGTCGCTGTGGTTGGCTTTAAAAGCATTAATACAGGTGATAGCTTAGCACATGAAAAAAGCGACTTTATGCTTGAAAAAATTAATGAGTATAAGCCTGTTATTTCGCTTGCTCTTGAACCGCTTAATGCTGATGAAGGCAAGGTTTTAGATGAAGCAATAGCAAGATTTTTAGCTGAAGATCCAACGCTTTTTTCAAGTATAGATGAAGGCTCAGGTCATAGAATTTTATCTGGTATGGGCGAGCTTCATCTTGATGTTATTTTGGAGCGAATTAAGCGTGAATATAATATTTCACCAAGAACTGGCAACCCTCAAGTTGTTAAGCGTGAAAGCATTTCAAAGCTAGCTAAGGCTAGTGGTCTTTTTGAGCGTGAACTTGGTGCAGACTTCCATCATGGGGAATTAAGTCTTAGCCTTAGCCCTCGGGGGCGTGAGGGGATTAATAAAATAGATACTTCAAAAATTGAAGATGTTTTGCCACAGGCTTTTGTTGAAGGTATTAGGCAAGGTATAGAAGATAGCTTACTAAGTGGACCTGTGACTGGTTATCCTGTGCAAGATGTTGATATTATAGTTGAATCTGTTAATAGGAAAGAGGGCGTAAGCACAGTCGTTGGCTTTACTATGGCGGCTAATATTGCAATGCGCACAGCCCTAGAAGATGCAAAATTAATCGTGCTTGAGCCTATTATGCAAGTTGAAATTATCGTCCCTGAAGATTGGCTTGGAGCTGCAATTTCCCTTTTCAACAGTAGAAGTGGAAAGGTCGAAAATATAGAAGATAGAAGTGGGCAAAAATCTTTACAAGGTCTAGCTCCTCTTTCAAAGTTATTTGGCTTTGCAACTGACCTTCGCTCGGCAACACAAGGTAGAGCAGGGCTTAGCACTCGTTTTGAACATTTTGATAGTATTTAAATTGGAATAATTATGAAATTAAAAAAAAGCCTTGGGCAACATTTTCTGCGTGATAAGCACGTTTCCCAAAAGATCGTTGATTTACTTCAAATTGAAGCTAATGATAATATTATTGAAATTGGACCAGGTGCAGGAGCTTTGACAGATTTTATAAGCTCATCTGAATTTAATAGTTTTACAATTATTGAAAAAGATAATCATTTTGCAGCACTACATGCTGAAAAACTTGCAAATCGTGAGAATTGCAAAGTTTTGAACATGGACGCAATGGACTATAACTGGTCAGAGATTGAGGGCGATATTAAAATTATAAGCAATCTACCTTATAACGTTGCTTCACCTTTAATTTGGGACATTGTAAGCCAAGTTCCTAATTTAAAGCAAGCTGTTTTTATGGTACAAAAAGAAGTTGCTGAACGCATCATTGCACCTATTGATACAAAGGACTACGGTGCACTGAGTGTATGGGTTCAAAGCTACGCAGAAGTTGAATGGGGTTTTGTTGTCAAGCCGAATAGCTTTACCCCCCCTCCAAAGGTTGATTCTGCTGTAATACGCTTAAATGTTTACGATAAAAATGCCCTCAGCTTTGATGCCAGAAAATTAAATAAATTATTAAGGCTTTGCTTCCAACAAAGGCGCAAACAAATACAGGGTATTCTGAAAAAATCTGGAATATCAAGCTATAGCGAGATATTAGACGAAATAGGAGTTGCACAAGCAGCTCGTCCAGAGAACTTAACCTGTCTAGATTTTCATAATCTAGCTAAAAAAATTAATTAAAAGAGCTTGACTTTAAAAGTAAATCGTGATTTTGTATTAAGTATATATGTTATTTAAGGAGAAAAGGATATGACTAAAGCGGATTTAGTTGCTGACATTGCGAGCAAAACAAGCATGACTAAAGTAGCTGCAGAACGTGCACTACTTGCTCTTTTGGATTCTATTCAAGGTAGCTTAGTGAAAGAGGAAAAGTTGACTATTACAGGCTTTGGAACTTTTTCTGTTGAAAAGCGTAAAGAGCGCAAAGGTCGCAATCCACGCACTGGTGAAGAAATTACCATTAAAGCATCAAAGATGGTTAAATTTCGCCCAGGTAAAACATTAAAAGACTCTGTAAACTAGGAGAATTTTTATGCTACATGGTGAAACCCTACATAGTGCCTTGCCACAGGATATCCCTTGGTGGATGCCTGATCATGTTATCTTTTTTGGTGTGCTTTATGGCGTTCTTTTTGTAATTGGAAGCGGTTTAGCTTACGTAGCTTTTCAGACGATTAAGGATTTATATTTTTCTAACAAATCACACTAATCGTCTGAAATTACATAAATAAATTTATGCTTGCAATTTCTAAGAAAACAGATATAATTTCTGTTCAAAAATTATGAAAAAGAGGGGGTGATGAACTTGCCAGGTGTATTTTTTAATGATGATGATAATTTTGACATTGCCCTTCGTCGCTTCAAAAAGCAAGTAGAAAAGGCTGGCATTTTATCAGAAATGAAAAAACGTCAACACTTTGAAAAACCAAGTGTTATGCGTAAAAAGAAAAAGGCTGCTGCACGCAAAAGATTACTTAAGAAAATGCGTAAATCCAATATGGGTTAGTTGCCTAGAGATTTTTAGCGGGGGCATTATTTTGCCTCCGCCTTTTTATCTTATATGTCCATAGGACAACAAGTTTACAAGATATTTCTTTATATTCACATCAAACACAAGTGGGCTGAATATGAGTTTGGCAAAACAAATAGACAACGATTATATAACAGCTTATAAAGCAAAAGATCAACAACTCGTTGATGTTTTAAGACTTTTAAAGACTGCTGCAAAAAACCAACAAATCGAACTTCGCAGAGAATTAACTGATGATGAAGTTTTTGATGTTATCCAAAAGCAAGCAAAGCAACGTCAAGATTCTATTGAGCAATTTAATGCTGCAAATCGCAGTGATTTAGCACAAAAAGAAGAATTAGAATTAAACATTCTTAAGCGTTACTTACCAGAACCAATTAGCGAAGCTGAACTTGATAATGCAATTTCAGATACTATTTCACAACTTGGCGCAACTGATATGAAGTCAATGGGTGCCGTAATAGCTAAAATAATGGCTGATTACAAGGGGCGTGTTGATGGTAAGCAAGTTAGTTCTAAAGTAAAAGCTAGCTTAACAAGTAAATAGTATTATGAATTCACGTTCTTTAAGAGCTCTAGAATTTAACAAAATTTTGGACTTTTTATCTTCATATTGTCAATCAGAGGCAGGGCGCAAGGCTTGCCTTAATCTTTTGCCGTGCTCAAGCTTGCAAGACATATTTTATTTGCAAAATATTTATAGCGAATTTTTGAACTTTAGCGGTGAAACATCATATAAAGCGCAAAGTTTTACGGATTTGTCTCCCTTATTCAATTTCTTGGATGAAAGTTCAAATGTTCTAGAGCTAGATGCTTTATTTGCACTCAAAGAAACTATGAATCAAGCTAAGCAAGTATTTATTAGCATAAGTGATGCTAATAAATATAAGTTGCTAGAAAATTTGCTTGAAGCCCTGCCTGAAATGACGATAAGTTCATTAAATCGTTGCATTAATGCAAATGGACATATAAAAGATGAAAGCTCGCCAGAGCTAATGCTTATTCGTTCTGAAATGCGTCAAATGCATCAAACTTTTTTACGCCAAGTAAAAGATTTTGCGGCAAAGTATAATATAAGCAACTACCTACAAGATGATTATATGAGTCTTTTTGGTGATCGTTATGTTTTACCTCTTAAGTCGAATTTTAAAGGTCGCTTGCAAGGTATTATCCATGACTATTCTCAAACAGGTGAGACTTGTTATTTTGAGCCAATGTTCTTGGTAGAGCAAAATAACAGATTGCAGGAGCTTAAGCGTGAAGAGCGTGAAGAAGAGCATAAGGTGCTTTTACTTCTAACAAATATTGTTCATGATGAACTTTCCGATATTTTAGCGGCTTACAATTTGTTAGTTCAGCTTGATGTTCTCTATGCAAAAAGTACCTTGGCTGAAATTTATGATGGTAGCTGTGTAAATATTTCGGAAGAAGCAAATTTATCTCTTATAGATGCTTATCACCCGCTACTTGCTCTTGATAAGAAAATTAAGGCTCAACCACTTGATTTGATAATGAGAAAAGATGATAGAGCCCTTGTAATTAGTGGTGGTAATGCTGGTGGTAAGACTGTTTGTCTTAAAACGCTCGGCTTAATAGCACTTATGAGCTTTGCAGGCTTGCCTGTCCCTGTTAAGGCTGGTTCTAACCTTACATTTTGGAATAAGATTCACGCCTTTATAGGTGATGAACAAAGCTTAGATGATCATGTTTCAACCTTTACAGCACAAATTCAAAATTTGAATTTAGCTTGGGAAGATGCAGATAAGCATAGTCTTATTCTTTTAGACGAATTTGGTGCTGGTACTGATCCAGCTCAAGGTGCGGCGCTAGCCCAAGCGGTTCTTGATGAACTAATTGAGCGAAAAGCAACTGTTATTGCCGCAACTCACTTTCCATCACTAAAAAGTTATGCTCTAACAAAAGAACACGCAAGAGCAGCATCAGTTCTGTTTGATGAGCGCACAAAACAACCTCTTTTTTGCCTTGCTTATGATCAAGTCGGCTCAAGTCAGGCTTTAGATGTAGCAAAAGAACACGGATTGCCAGAATCAGTTTTATCTCGTGCAAGGCAATATTTATTGCAAGATTCTCAAGATACCGATGTTATAATTAAACGTTTGAATGACTTGTCGGTAAAGCGCGAAGATGAACTTCGTGAGCTTAAAAAAGAACAAGAGAAATTCAAAGAAAAACGTGAAAAACTAGATAAAAAATTAAACGAAGAAAAAGACAAGCTCGATAATGAGCTTAGAAAGCTTTCTCGTGAAATTATGCAGGACATGCAAAATCAGCGCATAACCCACAAGCAAGCAATGAAGGACTTAGCTAAGCTTAGAACTGAGATAAAAAAGCAAGAAGTCATTAAAACTAATAATCTTTTAGATATTAACACTTTGTCAGTAAAGCAAGATGTGCTTTATACTGCTTGGAATAAAAATGCTAAGATTTTAGATATAGACAAAAAGCAAAACAGAATTAAATTAGATTTAAGTGGTGTTAGCATTTGGGCTAATCTTGATCAAATTAGCACAGGTGGTAGTTCATCATCAAGTAAAGGTTTTACGATGCGTAAAAATGCTGAACCTGCAAAATCATATGTTGCATTAAACTTGGATTTGCGTGGAATGACAGCAGATATTGCAGAGCAAGAATTAAACCGGTTTTTAGACAAAGCTATCTTGAGTGGGCGTGAAGAGCTTGAAATAGTGCATGGTAGAGGAACTGGAGCTTTGCGAAAGCATGTGCATAGTATTTTAAAAAGTTTTCCGGCTGTGGCAGAATTTTCTCTAGCAAATGAAGATCGTGGCGGCGATGGAATGACAATTGTAAAGTTAAGATAGCTTAACTTTTATCTTGTAATCACGCTAAGGCAGTTCATGTCAAATAATAATGCAATTTTGGAAATTAAGCGACGCTTAAATATTCTTGATATTGTGGGCCGTTATGTTGAATTGCGCAGAATGGGACCAAGACATGTTGCGCCATGTCCTTTTCATCAGGAAACAAAACCATCTTTTTCTGTTAATGAAGAGGAAGGATTGTTTTACTGCTTTGGGTGCCAAGCTGCAGGAGATATTTTTGCTTTTTATAGCCGCATTAACGGTCTTGATTTTAGGGAATGTTTGGAGCAACTTGCAGAGGAAGCCGGGGTTGAACTTGAAAAATTTAAACCGATAGATGGCGTTAAAAAAAACCAAGACAGCACTGAACGCAAGCAAATTTTAAAAATGCATGAATTTGCAGCAAAACACTTTGCAAATAACTTGCAAAGCGAAACTGGGAAAAGTTGCAGAATTTATCTTGAAAAGCGTGGAATAAGCGCGGAAATGATTAAAGATTTTGAGCTTGGTTACAGTTTACCTAGCTGGAATGATTTAACAAACGCTTTTCGTAAAGCTGGTTTTAATGAAAGATTAGCTGTAAAAGCTTCTCTACTTGGAAAAAGCGATAAAACTAACAACTTTTATGATCGCTTTCGGGGGCGTTTAATGTTCCCAATTCGCAATTTAAGCGGTCAAGTTATTGCGTTTGGTGGTCGAATTATTGGTGATGAAGATGAGGCTAAATATATAAATAGTGGTGATTCACCTATTTATAAAAAAGGCGAGCATCTTTATAATTTATTCCAAGCAAGACGAGCTATTAGCCATGGAGCTTCTGGTATGATTACAGAAGGTTATATGGACGTGCTTAGCTTGCATCAATATGGCTATAAGACAGCTTTTGGGGTTTTAGGTACAGCTCTTACGCCAGAGCAAGTAAAGCGTATTTCTGGATTTACTTCAAAAATAGAACTTTTATTTGATGGTGATAAGCCAGGGCGTAAAGCTGCACTTAAGGCTTGCGAAATGTTTTTAACTAAGGGAATGTCTTGTAAGGTTATTTTACTTCCAGATGGGGAAGATATTGATAGTGTCTTGCGAGATAAGGGTGTAGAATTTTTTGAAAAGTTACGTGATAAATCTCCTAATGGGATTCAATTTTGTATAAATTATTTACGTGACTTGTCAAAACGAGAAGCCATTGATTTTACTAAGAATTTTTTGAAACAGACTTTACCAGAGCTTCTTAGTGAATATATTTCAGCTTTTTCAACAGGACTTAATTTAACTGAGGCTGAAATTCGTGGTCAAATACAAATAAATAAACAAGAAAAAAATGTGGTGCAAAAGCCAGTGAGTCAAAGTGTTGATACTTTGGATAAACAAATTATGACTTTTGCAGTACGTTATCCAAAGGCGCTTGATAAGTTAAGAAATATTGGAGCGCATTTGGAACTTAGCTCAACCTGGGCAAAAAACTTATGGCAAAAGCTAGAGGAAAATCCAGGTATTGAGTTTTTAGATGAAAGAGATAAAAGATTTTGGGTTTTATGTCGTAGTGGCAATGTTCCACCGCTAAATAATGAGGCTGGTGAACTTGATGCGATAGTTGGTGTGCTTAAAGTGAAACAAAGAATTGCTAATGCAAGTGCTATGAGTATGGTTCTTAGCCAAGCAGGCAATGATCCCGAAGCTGACTTAGCTTATTTAAAAGCCTTAACTAGCGTACTTGCCAAGCGAGATTAGAATTTTTGACATAGTAGCTAAATTTTATGATATAAATTTAGTTGGTATTAAAAACTTTAAAAAAATATTTAACATTTAGTCTTATAGCCCACGAGGATAGGTTAATGGCGAATATAAAAGAAATTCAGCAAATACAATCATTAATTGCCAAAGGTAAGGAGGCAGGCTTTTTAACTTTTGACGAAGTTACACAAGCCGTGCCTGTCGAGTTAAATACTCCAGAACAATTTGAAGAAATTATTGGAATTTTTGATCAACTTGAGATTATGATTGTTGATTCTGAAAAGGATCATAAAAAATTAGCTATTTCCACAACTGAGCCTGATGAGATGATGGAAGGGCGCTTAGAGCTAATTGATAATGAAGAAATGGTGGATTTTTCTTCACGCAATACTGATCCTGTGCGTATGTATTTACGTGAAATGGGTTCAGTGCCTTTGTTAGACCGTGATGGCGAAGTTCATATTGCAAAAAAAATAGAAACAGGAGAGCAAGACGTGCTTTATGCGCTTGTTGAAGTTCCAGTTGCTATTGAAGAATTAATCAATATTGGCGAAGATTTACGCCAAAACAAAATCAAGTTAAAAGATGTAGTTAAAACAATCGAAGAAGATGATCCAGCAGAGGACGAAATTAGTCAACGCACAAGGGTTATTAATTTACTTGATGAAATTAAATTAGTATTCAAGAAAAAGCGTAAAATTTATGCGAAACTTGATGAATGTTGCACCTTAGATCGTAAAGTCACTGCAATTCAAAAAGAAATTATTGCGTTTAAAGAAGATATAGTTACTAGACTTCGTGAAATTAAACTTGAGAAAACGTTAATCGATAGAGTAATTGAAACTGTTGAAGATTATGTTCGCCAAATGCATAACTGTCAGCGTGATATATCAGCTTATGTACTTTCAACTGGTAAAAGTCAGGACGAAATAAGCGAATTATTTGGTAATCTTGAAGCAAGAACTGTTAGCCCAACAATTATTGCTGGTGAATTTAATATGAATATTGATGAACTATTTTCATTTAAAGAAATGATTATGGGTAAAATCGAAATTCAAAAAAGATTGCAAGAAAAATGTTGCCATAATGTTTATGATTTAGAAGAAGTTTTATGGCGTATCAAACGTGGTAATGATGCTGCAATGCGTGCAAAACAAGAGCTTATACGCTCAAATTTACGCTTAGTAGTTTCTATTGCTAAAAAATATACTAACCGTGGCTTGCAATTCCTTGATTTAATTCAAGAAGGCAATATAGGATTAATGAAAGCCGTTGATAAGTTTGAGTATCAACGTGGTTATAAATTCTCAACTTATGCAACATGGTGGATTCGCCAAGCTATTACTCGTGCTATTGCCGATCAAGCAAGAACAATTCGTATTCCTGTGCATATGATTGAAACCATAAATAAACTTATTAGAACTTCTCGCTATTTAGTGCAAGAGCTTGGTCGTGATCCAACTCCTGAAGAAATTGCGGAGAAAATGGAATATCCAGTTGATAAGGTTAAAAAAGTCCTTAAAATTGCGAAAGAGCCAATTTCTCTAGAAACTCCGATTGGCGATGAGGAAGATTCAAGTTTAGGTGATTTTATTGAAGATAAAAAGGCAGTAGCGCCTTCTGAAGAAGTTGTAAATACTAAATTATCAGAGCAAATTGCATCTGTTTTAGCTGATTTAACTCCAAGAGAAGAGCAAGTGCTTAGAAAGCGTTTTGGTCTTGGTGAAAAATCAGATCATACTTTAGAAGAAGTTGGCAAATTGTTCAACGTAACACGTGAACGTATTAGACAGATTGAAGCCAAGGCTTTAAGAAAGTTGCGTCACCCTGTACGTAGTCAAATTTTAAAAACTTTTTATGACAATTAGGCTTTTTTAGCTTGGGAGGCTACTCCCAAGCTAAGAATAAAAACAATCAGCATTTTAATAGTTAAGTTTTATTAATTATTTAAAAATATGGTTTTATAGTTTTAATTTTTTTTACTTGTAATTTAGGTTTATTTGGTGTTTTAATGCAAAAATATGCAGCTGGGGATCAAATCCCCTCTAAGTGTTCAAAGTGTGGTGGTGTTACAGGTCATATTATTATTGCTTTAGTAGATGGTGAAATTGCTAAAGTTGAATGTAGAGCATGTAAGAGTGTTCATAAATATCGTCCTGAAGTACCTAAGCAAGAGGCTAAAAGTGTGGTACACCGTGTTAAAGCTGGCTCTGACCGTAAGCAAGTTATGGCACAAAAAACTACTACTAGCGCACGAGTGACTAAAGCTCAAAGTGCAAAATTAAAAGATGCTGAGGCGATTGAAAAAGCTTGGCGTAAAGCTGTTGATTTTAGCGGTGAAGCTAAAGAATATAGCATTAATGGTGTTTTTGTTGCAGATGATTTAGTAGAACACAGTGTTTTTGGACAAGGCGTTGTTCAAAGTGTTACACAAGGCAAGATGAAGATTCTTTTCCAAGACGGAATTAAACTTTTAAAATGTAGCGATTAGAATGAAAATTGCAGTTTTTAATACTGCATTTTTAGGTGATGCTGTTTTAAGCCTGCCGATTTTGCAAAACTTAGCTAAGCTTAAAAATGTTGAAGTTCATTTTTATGTACGTAAAAATTTCAGTCAGATCTTTAGGGATTTGACTGATAATTTTACAGTATTTGAATTAGACAAAAAACATCATAGCTTAATTGAAACTTATAAATTTGCAAAAAATATTTCAGCTCAAAACTATGATGTTTTAATTAGCTGTCATCAAAGCTTTAGAACAAGCCTTATATCTTATTTTAGTTCTGTGCCAATGCGTATTGGCTATGATACTTATTTTCACCAAAAACTTGCCTATACACACCTTGTGAAACGTGATTTTGACAAACTGGCAGAAGTTGAGCGATTGCTTAATTTATTAAAGCCATTGCAAGGTCTATCAGGCTTTGATAAGCTAGAACTATCAAATACTCCAAAAATTGAATTAAAGCCCAAAATAATGGATAAAGCTGATGAATTTTTTACAAAGCTTGAAAACAGTCCTATTTTAGGTATACACCCGGGTTCAACTTGGGCAACCAAAAGATGGCATGAGCCATATTATGCGCAAATAATTAAAAAAGCTCTTGCAAATAATTATAATATTTTGATTTTCGGTGCAAGTAATGAAGTTCCGATTTTAAATGATATTTTTTGCCACTTAAGTATTGAAGAGCAAAATAGTGCTTTAATCCACAATTTAATGGGGCAGCTATCCTTATCAGAGCTTTGTGCTTATATTTCAAAACTTGATTGTTACTTAACTAATGATTCAGGACCTATGCACTTAGCATGGGTTCAAAATGTTCCGCTTGTTGCGCTTTTTGGCCCAACTGTCGAGAGATTTGGTTTTTTTCCTCGAGGCGAAAAATCTATCGTCCTTGAGAGTGAAAATGAATTATTGTGTCGTCCATGTAATTTACATGGTCCACAGGTTTGTCCTGAAAAAACACATGCTTGTATGGTAGATATCACGCCAGAAAGAGTTTGGAATGAAATTGTAAAACATTGCGAGGCATAAATGACTACATATATTGCGTATCCACCGCTTGCAAAAGCTACTGGTGGAACTTATGTTTTTGTTCAAATTGCTGAGATTTTATATAAAGCAGGGTATGATGTAAAAATAGCCTTTCGTGAAAAAAAACATCATATTGAAAGCTTAGTCCCCTTTGTTTTTATTGACGATTTAAAATTAAGCCCGAAAGATGTTTGGCTTGTACCTGAAGCTTGGCCTCAATTATTACTTCCTGGATTACAAGCAAAGGCACGCACAATCATATATGTTCAGAATTGGGCATTTTTACATATGGGTATTGATGAACGTCAAGATTTAATAGATTATGCAAGCTTACCGATTGAGTTTGTGACGGTTTCTCAACCCGTTGAGCTCTACACAAAGCTAACTACTGGCAAAGATAGCCACATTTTACGCCCAGGTATAAATTTAGAAAATTTTTATCCGCCTAAAAATTCAAGAAAAAATGATAAAATACGAATAGCCTATATGCCTCGTAAAAATAAGGCATTGGCTCGAAATATTCAAAATATTGTTAAATCACGCTTTCGTAATGAACCAATTGAATTTGTAGAAATTCATAATTGTACTTTGCATGAAGTTGCAGAATTACTTCGTTCTTGCCAAATATTTTTAGCAACTGGTTTTCCAGAGGGTTGCCCATTACCTCCTTTAGAGGCGATGGCAAGTGGTTGTATTGTTGTTGGTTTTGGAGGCTTTGGTGGCTTTGATTATATGCGCCAAGCAAACCCAACAGGGTTTAAGCCGTGGTGGAAACTTCGTGATGAAAGTGAATATGAATGGGGTGAAAACGGCTTTTTCTGTGCTGATTCAGATTGTTTGGCAGCTGCCTTTGAGCTTGAAAATGTAATTGAATTATTGCGTGAAGACTCGCCGATAATTGATGCAATACGTGAAAATGCAATTGCAACTGCAAAATGCTATAGTCTTGAAATTCAGCGTGAAAATGTCCTAAAATTATGGGAAAAACTTGGAGTAGAAAAGTGAAAAAAAATAAATTAATAAACTTTTCACACACCATTAATGCTACAAAGTATTCCCTATACGGCTTAAAAGCTGCTTTTAAAAATGAACAAGCTTTTAAGCATGAAGTTTTTATTTTAGTCTTTTTATTTTTGATTTTATTAATTTTTGACAAAAGCTTTTTTGAGTCCGTTGTGGTTATTTCTGCTTGGCTTTTAGTTATGGCAGTAGAACTTTTGAACAGTGCGATAGAAGAAGCTTTTGATATGATTACGCTTGAAAAAGATGAAAGAGTTAAGCGTGGTAAAGATATGGCATCAGCTGCAATTTTTATTTGTATAGTTATTAATATTTTGATTTGGCTCTATGTTTTTTTCTAAAAAAATAAATGCTAGAAAGACGATGAATACAAAATCTTTCTAGCATTTTTAATAAGAAATATAAATTAAACCTATTCGGAGCGCTTAGCTAGCTGTAGCTTGAGCATCAAAACTAGTATTATCAATTTCTTTATTTGATTTTTTATTAATGTGTAATAAGACCATTGCAGCAATTACACCTGCTACTGCAAGGCTAGCACAGAAAATAAATAAATAATTATAACCAGCTACACCATAAGTATCAATCCAATAACCAACCATTGTATAGAAGAATGTATCTGGAGTATAGCCAACAAGAGCGACAACGCCAATGATTGTTCCAGTTAAAGATACTGGAAATCCACATTCAGCAAATTGTGAATAATAAAGAGCTCTCATGCCAGCAGCAAGACATGTAACTGTAATCATTAAAATTAATGAAACGTAGAAATATTCAGGACTTTGTGGAATTACTAAATATGCGAGCATATGTAATGCAACAATGCCTAAGCAAATTTTTAAGAGCGAAACTGCTGAGCCCATTCTATCAGCTAATAATCCAAGTAAGGTACACATAAAAATTCTTACACCAAATTGTCTGATTGTACCAAAAACTGCACCACCTTCGTTAGACATGCCGTAAACATCTTCCATGTATGGTGAAAAATATGATAATGATGAATACATAGTATAAGCAACAAAAACTAAAAATGCTACTAACCAAACTTGTTTAATTTTTAAAACTTTTGGAATAACAGATAAGTCAACTTTTTCAGATGAAGTATTTTCAGAGCGATTATCAAGCATTAAGGCAAGTAAAATTGCACAACCAATACCGATTAATGAGTAACTCATAACTAAGATATTAAGTGTTGCATCTTCACTGCCCATTAATGATCCGATGTATAAAACAATAAGACCAACGGACATACCGCCAAGACCGGCTAAAGCTTCTCTATATCCGTAGATTCTGCCTTGTTCATTTTCTTCACCAAGTACACGAACAATCTTTGTTTCCGCAGCCCATTGCATCATAATTGATGTGATTGCATATGCAATATAAAGACCTAGCATTACAGTATAAGCAGGTCGTGTAAACATTATTAAGCTTAAAATACCACTTGCGATGTATGAAGTTACTATAAGTTTTTTAGGTGAAAACCTATCAGTTAAATATCCACCAGGAAAATATAAGAATAAACCACCAAGACCATACATGGTCATAAGCATGCCCATCTGACCATTAGTAAGTCCTACAGAATCTTGATAAATACTGTAGAAAGAACGGATTAAATACGGAACTCCACAAGAAGCTGTTGATCCTAAGCACAAAATAAAAATAATGAGCATACGGAATCTTTTGTTGTCATTTCTAATTGCTTCAAACATTTTACATTTCCTTTAAGTTTTATTTGTTTACTTTATTTTTACAATCACCAGTGTTATTGAATGATTGTAGGTTGTCTAATGAAATTTCTATCATTGCCCTCAAAGCTTCTTCAGTATAATAGCCAATATGCGGTGTGAAAATAACATCATCACGAGCGCATAATTTTTCAATTACACCATCATTAAACTCTTCTGCATTTGATTTTTTACATACAAAACGTTCTTCACCCTCATACACATCAAAAGCAAAGGCTGAAACTTTTTTATTTTCAAGAGCATCTAACACATCAGCGGCATTAAAAATCCCACCACGTGCAGCATTTATAAGTATAACACCGTCTTTACAGCGATTAATGAAATTTTTATCTATAATATGATGAGTAGAATCAAAGAGAGGCATATGGCAAATAAGTATGTCGCTCGTTGCTAAAAGTGTATCAAGCCCAGAATGACTTGCACCAAATTGTTCTACATTTTGAATATCTGGTGATGGTATTTCCTTAATATTTTGACCTTCTTTTGACAGTAAAGTATCAAGAACTCTTGTTTTACAATTAAAGCCTTGTAAAATTCTAATTGTTTCAAGACCAATATTTCCAGATCCAATCAAGCCAACATTTAAGCTTTTAAGCTCCTTACCGCAGACTAAGTCTGTATTAAAATCATAATTATCGACTCCACGTTGAACAGGCTTCATATGGCGAAGTAGGTTTAACACTAGCATAATTGTTAATTCGCTAATTGCATTTGGCGAATATGACGGAACATTACATGCTAAAAGTCCATGTTTGCTCAGAGCTTCTAAGTTTAAATGATTTATACCAGCAGCCCTAGATGCAACGAATTTTACGCCATTTTCTTTTAGTTTTTTGCAAATATTTTCATCAACTAAACACAATGTATTAATCAAAATTCCGTCAAAGCCCTTGCATTTATCAACAGTTTCTTCCGTTAAAATTTCTTCAATAAATTCAAATTCAAAATAATTATCTTTATTTTTATTTTCAAATATATGTATATTATGAGCTTCAGAACAATAAACTGCTAGTTTCATCTAAGTCTTTCTCCTGTTTTAGTGTTTTGCTTTCTTCAAAAAATGAAAACATTATTGATATAATAGGGTTAAGCCAACATAACATTGCAAATGGTAAATAATGTATGGTTTCAACGCCTAAGGTTTGTGAAAAAAAGATTGCAGTGACAGACCAAGGAATAATTGGAACTAATAAGGTAGCACCATCTTCGCAACAGCGAGATAAAATATTGCGAGCTATGTTTGATGAGTCGTAGATCTTTCTAAAAATTCGCCCGCTAACTATTATCGGCATATAGCTATCACCAGAAGCCATGCAATTAACAGCCGTTGTTCCAATGGTTATGGTGCTTAAGGCTGTTAATCTACCTTTAAAGCATTCAAGCTTTGTTGTTATTATTGAAAGATAGTTAAAGCCAGCCAAAATACCGCCAATGCTAATAACTAAAATCGACATAGCAAAAACATTCATCATGCTATCAATTCCACCACGATTCAATAGCTTATTAACTATTAGATTCCCAGTTTCAAGTGAGTAGCCAGAGGAAAGAATTGTAAATGCATGACTCCATGAGCTGTCTTGCCAATAAACACCAACAATACAAGCTGAAAAAATACCGCAAGCAAATGAAACAAGAGCATTAGATCGCACAATAAAAGTTAGTGTAATCGTGACAAAAATCGGTATAAGAGCAATTATGTCTAGGTTAAAGTTAGCATGCAAAATACTTTGTATTTGGCTGATTTTTTCAACAGACACAATATGTTGCATGTTTAAAATTCCATAACTTGTGAAAAAGGTTAAGCAAATTACGGTAGTTGGAATTGTTGTTTTAAGCATTGACTTAATGTGACTCATAATAGGAACATCACAAGACATTGCAGCAAGATTTGTTGTATCTGACATAGGTGACAGCTTATCGCCAAAGCAAGCTCCAGAAATCACCGCTCCTGCAACAGGTGCTAAGTTTACGTCCATAGTTCCTGCTATTTCCATTATGATTAAGCCAACAGTTGAAACAGTTCCCCAAGAAGTTCCTGCTATCAATGAAGTTGTCATGCACAAAATAAATGCTCCAGGTAAAATTACACTTGGGTGAATGACATCAATCCCAAAATATACCATTGCTGGTAGACTGCCGGCAAATATCCAACTAGAAATTAATGCACCAATTAAAATAAAGATAAATAATGAACTTAAGCTTGATTTAATCGCCTCAACCATAACTTCAAGAATTTCTTCAAATGAATATCCTATAACACGTGTAATTCCACATAGCACAATCAACATAATCAGCAGTAAGCCGTTTAAATTTACTTCAAAAAAAAGCTGGCCAAGTGAGATGCTTGCTATAAAACCAAGCAATACTGAAATTGATAATATCGGATTTATTGCTTTGTCATGCTGCATTAATTTTGTATTTTCCATAGCCTTCTTCTTTTTTTAGTTTTGAGATTTTAATTCACTAATAATAGATGATAATTCCTTTAAAAATATGTCACATTCTTTAGTTGTCCCAATAGTTACACGCAAATAATCCTTAAATCCCCAGCCTTTAGCAGGTCTAATAATTACTCCACGGTGCAATAATTTCTCATTAACAGCATCACCATCACAAGGGACTTTGAATAAAATAAAGTTTGCTTGGCTTTTAACAACGTCACAGCCAAGCTTTGACAGCTCATCTTCCAAGCGTAATCTGTCAGCAACTAACATATTATTTTTTTCTGTAACTTCTGCATTTGCATCTTCTAAACAAGCAACAGCCATGGCAAGCCCCATTCTGTTAGCGCAAAAAGGCATTGATACTGTATCAATAATGTTGCAAGTTTCTTTGTTCGCAAGCAAAAAGCCTAGTCTTTGACCTGCGATGCCAAAGTATTTTGAAAAGGTACGGATAACAATTAAGTTAGAGCCATTATTGATATATTTTAAAATATCCGGTGTTTTGTCTTTATCAGCGTATTCAACATATGCTTCATCTAAAACAACCACTAAATGTTTAGGAACAGCATTCATAAATTCATCGAATTTTTCTTTGCTAAACATTGTACCGGTAGGATTGTTGGGATTACAAAGCCAGATTATTTTAGTTTTTTGCGTAATCATTTTAAGAATTTCATCTAGATCAATCACGAAATCCTTATCGACGCTGTTAAATTTAACTACGCCACCCATGATTTTAGAGGCTTCTTTGTAAAGGTGATAGGCTTCTTTTGTGACGATTACTTCATCACCAGGCTCAACAAAAGTTTTAGCAACAGTTTCAATTAAGTTACCTGCGCCGTGCCCAAGGCATACGTTATCTTCTGTTAATGAAAATTGCTGACCTAAAATCTTTTTTAAGTAAACAAAGTTTTTTTCTGGATAAATATGAACTCTATCCATTTCTGTGAGCATAACTTTTTTACAACCTTCAAATGGTGCATAGTTATTCTCATTACTGCCAAGTTTTACAATTTCTGTTAAACCGTAATCTTGCATAACTTCATCAGTAGTTTTTCCTGCAACGTATTTGTTTACGTTATTAACTTCTTTTCTGATTAAATCCAACATACTACTACTCCATAAATTTAATCATTGCTACTAAGCAAAAGCTGTTCCAAGTTAGATTTAATTTTTTAAGTAAAATGATAATTCGTTAGAGATGTAACATGCTGAAATAAAATACTTTATTTTTTTAGATTTTTAATAAAGATACTGGTTCTTATTAATTTGCAATATTTTACTGGATTTTCTAATCTTTATACGTAATTTATATACATACTTGTAGTTTTACTGTATTTTCAGTTATATCATGATTTATTTGCTGGTATTATATGATAAATTAGATTTTATTTTGTGTTTTTTGATTTTACGTTTTAGATAAGTTACTAAATTGTAATAAGTTACAGCAGGTAAGAATGAAGTATAAGCTAGCAAAAATGAACCTTGCCTCTTTATATTAAGGGATTTATGGGCAATACACTAAAAATACTTACAAATTTGTGGATAATAAAAAACACTATCAGCTTAATTGTAAGTTGATAGTGTTTTTATGGAAAAATTTTGAGTATTAAAATAAATTATGATAATTTTTTTGCTAAAATTTCATTTAATAGGCTAGGATTAGCCTTGCCTTTCATTTGTCGCATTACTTGCCCAACGAAAAAGCCCATTAATTTAGTTTTTCCACCTTTAAAGGCTTCAACTTCAGCAGGGTTACTAGCTAATACCTCGTCAACTGCCTGCTCTAAAGCACCTACATCAGATACTTGCACTAAACCCTTCTCTTTTACTAAGGCTTCTGGCATGAGCTCAGATGCAAATAATTCGGAGAAAATATCATTTGCAATTTTAGCACTAATTAAGCCACTATCAACTATTTTAACAAGTTCTGCTAAAGCTTCAGGGCTAATCATATTTGGTGAAGATGAAATTTCTCTATTGTTTAACTCACGTTGAAGTGCGCCAAAAATATAATTTAAAATTTTGCGCGGTTCATTATAAATTGCACATGCTTTCTCAAACAATTCAGATAAGTATTTGTCAGAGCATAAATTTTTTGCATCTTCTTCATTTAAAGCATAGCTTTGCATAAAGCGAGCTGTTTTAGCTTTTGGCAATTCTGGTTGAGTTTGCTCCCACTGTGCAATTTGCTCATCAGTAATATATAACGGTAATAAATCTGGGTCAGGGAAGTAACGATAATCATGAGCTTCTTCCTTGCTACGCATTGAAAGCGTAATATTTTTATTACTATCATATAGTCTAGTTTCTTGAACAATTTTTATGCCGTCTTCGATAGCATCTTTTTGGCGTTGAACTTCATACTCAATTGCCTTTTGGATATGGCGAAAAGAGTTAATATTCTTAAGTTCAGTTCTTGTACCAAATTCTTCTTGACCAAAAGGACGAATTGATACGTTAACATCGCACTTAAAGCTGCCTTCTTCCATATTACCATCGCAAATACCAAGGCTAGTTATGATAGAATATAATTCTTTAAGGTAGGCAACTGCTTCTTCTGGACCACGCATATCAGGCTCACTAACTATTTCAATTAGTGGTGTTCCAGCACGATTAACATCAACGAAGCTGTTAATATCTCCGTGAATATTTTTACCGGCATCATTTTCAAGGTGAATTCTAGTTAATTTAATGATTTTTTCTTTTCCATCAACATTAATAGTAATCTCACCACCATCACAAATTGGAGCTTCAAATTGTGAAATTTGGTAGCCAGAAGGCAAATCAGGGTAGAAGTAATTTTTACGAGCAAAGACAGATTCTTTGCAAATTGTACTGCCAACAGCTAGCCCAGCTCGCACTGCATACTCAACTGCTTTTGCATTTGTAACAGGTAAAGCACCAGGCATGCCAGCACAAACTTCGCAGGCATGAGTATTTGCTTGTGCACCGTAGCTAGCAGAGCAGGAACAAAAAAGTTTTGTATTTGTCGCTAAGCGAGCGTGAACTTCTAAACCAATAACTGTTTCAAACATATTCAACTCTTTATATATATTTTAAAGTGTGCACTTCAATAATGCATTTAAGCTTTTATGAACCCTCTACTTTGTAATGATTCTAAGTAGTTAGTAGGGTTTTTGCATAAGGTTTTTAAGCCTTGCTTTACAGCTTTGACTGTTATTATATCTTCATATTCAAGTGCAAAGCCATCTTGACCGTCAATTGTCAAATAAATTCCTGGTCCAAAGCTCTTTTTTGCTGGAATTACTTTAATAGTATTTGAGCTACCAAGAAGCATTGGAGGTAATGAGCACATAAAAGGCGCAATTGCAGTTAAGGTAATTGCTTCCAAATTATGATGTACGAGTGGACCACCAACAGCAAGGTTGTAAGCAGAGCTACCAAGTGGAGTTGAAACAATTAAGCCATCAGACCGAATTAAGCCAATATTAGTTTCATTTTCCTCTTCTAAAATAGATAGGTTAAGGTCAATTACACGTGATAAATTACCACGACCAATAACGGCATCATTAACAGCATAACCTGTAAATGTATTCACCTTATCTCGCGTTACTTGCCATTTAAGCGCCATACGCTTTATAATTGAAAACTTATTCTCAATTAAGCTTGTTAAATCTTCTTCCCAATTATCGGCTGATAATTCAGTTAAAAATCCAACCTTACCAAAATTTATTCCAAGGACAGGGATATCGGTGCCCACAAGTTTGCGGGCAATACCGATAAAAGTCCCATCTCCGCCAAGCACAATAACTGCATCAGCTGCAGCCTTTGTGAAATACAAAGCTTGATTAAAATCGCTTCTATTAGTAGTGAAAAGATGACTACTAATATCTTTATCTGCACACCAATTTGAAATCTTATTTGCTAATTCAACGGCAGCACTATTTTCAGCTTTTGCTACAATTAAAATAGAGCTAAATTTTTTCATAAATTATTTAATGTCAATTATTTCAATGTCAAAGTTTAATTTTTCACCAGCTAAGCTGTGGTTTGCATCTAACATGATTGTTGTATCAGTTACGTCAATAATAGTAACTTCGATATCACCATCTTCAGTATTTAATTCAAGAACTAAGCCAACTTCAGGCTGAATTTCTTCTGGTACTTCGTCAAGTGATACTTCAAAAATAAGGTCATTGCTATATTCACCATAGGCATCTTCTGGTTCAATGCTAATAGCAAATTTGTCGCCTTTTTCATGGTTAAGTAAACCATTTTCAAAGCCAGGAATAAGTTCTTCATTACCTAATGTAAACTCAACTGGTTCGCCTCTATCATAAGAAGAATCAAAAATGGTACCATCTTCTAATGTTCCTTTGTAGTGTAAGACAACAGTGCTATTTTCTTTGATGCTCATGATTAACTCCTAGGTTATCAGTATTTTTAATGTTTGATTATGCCCATATATTTATTTTTTGTCAAATATTTAGCATAAGCCTATTAATGTTTTCAAAAGTTTAAAAGCCTTTTTTAAAACCATAAAAATGCAATAAAAGTAATCTTCGACTCCTTATTTCTTGCATTTTTATTTGCTTGTTTTAACTAATAATATCTTTCATTACAATATGTTAAATTGTTTTTCATCATCGACTAATTAAAGACTTTTATTTTTACATGTTTGTTTCTTTTTCTATGGCAGACTTCAACTGAGGAATAGCCATATCAATAGTCATAAAATCTTCACTTTCTGCCGCAAGTGAAATACGCCTTGCAATGTCAGCTAAAACTCGAAGCCCCACTTTTTCGCTATTATTGGCTATTGTATCAGTAATATTTTGAAGCTCAGAAATATTATTAGAATTATAAGCTTTATATGCATCATCATATAATTCAGCTAAAGCTCCAATAATTTCAATCATTTCATTATCTGTGTCATTACTGTCTTCAGCGTCTAAATCAATTAAATCAAGTAAGGATTGCTTTTGCAATACTTTTTGCTTTGTTGATTTTTCAGATAAAGGAGTTAAAATTTCATCTTCTAAATTTTCTTTTGACAAGTCATTTTTATCTTCATGAAGAACTAAGCCCTTTGCTAAGTCTTGCATATCATTTGATTGCTCAGTGCTGTCCATTGAAAGTGGTACAAAAACATCATCAGTTTCAAGCTCCTGACTTTCTTTTTGTGCTATTTCATCTTGAATAATAATATTCTCTTCTTCCAATTCAAAAACTTCTTCTAAATCATCTTCATTTATTGTTTCATCAGTTATTTTTTGTTCAAGTTCATAAGAAGTAGACTGCAAGTTTTCTTCGACTATTTCCTTGCTAACACTTATTTCAGAAACAAAAGAATTGATTTCTTGCTTAGCATTAGCTGTATATTCTTCAATGAACTTTTCCTCAGGTGCTTTTTCCTTATTTGTAAATTTACTGATAAACTCGTCAATTTCAGGTGCTTGATCAAGGTTTGGACCTTTTTGTAATAATTCATTTTGAGCCGCCATTGCTTGCTCTGATATGCTTTGAATTGTAGAGTTCAAATCAATATTTGCAGTTGGAACCTCATCTTCATCAAGATCTTTTTCTACAGAAATTTGGGGTTTTTTAACTATAGGCATAGGCTCGCCAACAGCTTCAAAGGCATAGTTATTTATTGTGCTTGCACTTTCTTCACTTTTAGCAATAGGCATAGGTTCGCCAACACCCTCATAGCCTAAGTTGTTTAAACTAGAACTATCACAAGCAATATTTTTCTCTGGCTTTGAAACAGGCATAGCTTCACTAACCCAGTCACCAGAAGCTATTTCGCTAGGATCAGACTCAAAATCGTTATTTAGCTTTTTATCTTTCTTGATGCCTTTTGAACTTAAGTATGCTTCAGCAGGTGATATTTCATTTTCACCTGTACGATTTTCAGCATCTTTTTTAGCTTGCATCATGCTCTTTAGGCTAGCAATCCGTCTTGCTTGCTCTTCTGCTTGTTTATCTGCAAGTTGTTTTGCTTCTAATTCTTCTAGTTCAAAGCTTGATAGAGGTGAGTTATTTGTAGTTTTTTCGCCGGTATCATAGCTATTACTTGCAAACTCATCATCAGTTTTTGTAAGCGGTTGTGGCTCACCCACATGATCAGTTGTTATGTAGTTAGGTGCAAGATATACTGGCATTTCTTCTTTTTTATCTTTTGATTTAAAGAAATTAGTTAATCTTTTTAGAGGATTAATCTTTGATTTTTTTTCAGCATTTTCTTGTTTTAGGCTTAGTGAATCACCATGAATTTCTTCTTTTGCATTAGGACTTTCTTTAGGCTCGTCATTTGCTAGTAAGTCTCCATGCTGTATTGCAAGATTTTCATCTTGAACTTGCTCATCAAGAGTAATAATTTCATTTTCAGAAGTTTCAACAACTTCGTCTTTAACTATGTTTTGCTCTGGAAGTGGCGGCAAATCATGCCCTGGAACTGGAGCTAAATGTAAAATAGTTTGACGGATAACATTTTTATGGACTGGTTTGTAAATAATATGGTCACAGCCAGCTCGTTTTAAGCGCTCGCCAAGAGCTTCATGTGTTACTAAAGCTGTAATTACAGTTGGTGGTATTTCGTTTTCGCCATCAAGATTACGAATAGCGCTAATTGCTTCAAATATTTCATTTTCTGGCATAGATGCATCAAAGATGATTAAGCGAGCAGGGATTTCATTATGCAGTTTAACGGCTTCATCTGCACTTCTTGCTTCAATTAGTTCATGTGGAAGAGATTCAAGCATATATGCCAATAACTGTCTGCGGCTAGCTTCTTCATCTACTAATATTAAGCGAAGCGATGGTGAATTAACCATCTCTTTTTCAAGCGTAGCAGTATCACGGTTTGAAACAGCATTAAGGCGAATAGAAAAACTAACTGACGTACCATTTAAGTCACTATTAAATTGTAAACCACCAGTAAATTCACCAGTTAGTTCCCATACTTGAGATAAAATAAGTGCATTTCGTCTATGCGGAGGAGCACCAGCACCAGTATCAACAATGGTAAACATTAGCTCACCAGGGTCATTGCTATCAGGAACACGACGAACCCAAAGTTGAATAGCTCCTTGCTCAGTTGCATAGACAGCATTATGCATAAGTTGTCGTAGTATATAGTTTATTTTTTTTGCAGGTCCATAATATTTGCGTCCAAGATGAGGTGCTAAATACCATGAAAAGGCAAGGTTTCTATCTTCGGCAATTTGAGCAGTATCCTTATGTATTGCACGCAACATAGTTGGCAGGTCAATAAGGCTAAACTCTTCACGATCAAAACTAGGCTCTGAGACACCTGTCCGTGAGAGATTAGTAATGATTGAAGTCATTTCACGACCAGCACCTATAAGGCTATTTAGATGTGATCTTGCTTCATCTGACAAACTACAATGATCAAGGGCAATGGCATGACGCAATAAAGCATCAAGAGGAACTCGCAAGCCCTCCTCAATTTTTACTATTTCATTGTGATCGATATGCAAGACTTCTCCTTTTTGTTCAACTTGAATAACGTCATCTTGTTGTGGGTCAAATAATTCAAGCTGATTTTGTTCTAAAAATAATTTATTATCATCAAAAAATAAATGTTCGACTTTTTCAAATTCTTTATCATTTGCAAGCTCAAGTTGCAACACTTCATTTTCGTCATTTTGTCTGTTGAGAATGTTTCGCGCTTTACTGTTTGGTGACATGATAGCCATCAAGAAAGATGTCATTGCCAAGCCGATAATTGTTAAATTATTATGGTAAGCACTTAGATTTGTTGTTAAACTATTGTCGATAGTTTGCAATATGGCAGGTATGCTTGTGAGTGCGCAAATAAGTAAAAATCTATGTGAACCATCATAATCTTTAAAAAATGCGATTATTGCAGTAGCTAGGCTTAGAGTAGCAAGGCAAGGCCAAAGTGGAGTATAAATTAAAAGCTTACTATTTAGCGCAGGCGATAAAGCAACTACTAGCCCTATAAAAGCAACAGAAATTAAGGCAATATTAAGAACTTTATCGTTTTTAAACATCATGTTATAGCCAATAAATGGCAAAATAAATAAAGCAATTGCAGGTGCTAAAAGTGCAGGTAAATCAAAGAGATTGAAAACACCAGTTGAAAGGGAAGATACTCCCCAAGCTTGACTAATGAAAGCGCAAATAGCAAAGAGTGAACCCCAAATTCTCCATACTTTTTTATCAAAAACAGCACGCAATAGGCATAATATTGATGATAAAATTAAAAGACAAAGCATCAAAGTATGAATTGTATTTTGCATAGAATCTTGAACTTTTCCACGAGGACCAATTAATGGTTCAAAATAATAATCTGGAATTCCTTCAAGCCTAAAATACATTTTGCCACCACTTAGTGAGGCGAGCAGAGGGAAAAGATTCTTGCTTTCTTCACGAACTATAACTTGGCGAATAGAGTTTGTCTGACTTGCATAGGCTTTAATGTCACCATAGACATTGTTTTCGTCACCAAGTTTAATATATACTTGACGTTCTAAGCCTTGATTTATCGGTGCAATATCAAGAATAAGCCAAATAACACCGGGTGTGTTTGGTCTTTCTTCACTGAAGTTCTTTAAACTAGCCATATCTAATTTTGCGATTTGGGCAATTTCTGTATTGCCTTCAGTGTCATGATACCATTTTAAGTACGGACTAAGCTTATGTTTTTCTTTTATGCCAGCAATTTGTAATATATTTGACTGAGATACAATATTGTTAGAATTTTTGTTTGCTTCTTCGCCATTGATATTGCTTGCAACAGATTTTTGTTCACTATTTTGTTGCTTTTTATCGCTAGTAATTTCAACAGGAGCTTTTTTTTCTTCAGCAATTAGCTCTGGAGCTTTTTGTTCCTGCGTTTTTACATCTTCTTTTACCACAACTTTTTGTAGTTCTTGTGGTTTTTTTATTGGGACTTGAGCGGCAAAACCACTACTAAAGATAAAAATAATTAGAATAAGGCTTATTTTTATAAATTTTGCAGTATTTCGCATAACGTTTCCTAGCTAGTTAGATATTTGCTCTACAAATTCAGATACTTTGATGCCACTTGATGTTTTCGCATTAGGATTAATCGCCAGTAAAGCCTTCCAAGCCTTAATTGCCTCTTCTTTATTTTGTAAGTCATAATAAAGGACAATGCCCTTATTTAACCTAGCATTTTCATGTCTTGGATTCATTGCAATCGCTAAATTATATTTTTCGATTGCTTTTTCAGGATTTTTTGTTAGGCGATAAGATGTGCCTAAATCTGTCATAACATTGGGATTTTTCGGTGCAAGGCGTAGAGCTTTTTCATAAGTTTCAATTGCTTCTGGAAACATTTTAGAATCATAATACAAATTGCCTAAATGAATTACAAGCTCAACATTGCTAGGTTCGATTGCTATTTGACTTTTTAATTCTGCAATATGTGCATTTACGTTGGCACTTTGCGAGCTTACAATTTGTGTGTTCTGATTTTGCGTGGAGTTGCTTGGGCTTGTTGAAAAGTCTGTTAACACACTGCCAATAAAAAGCCCTGCGATAAAACAAAAGCCTGAAACTATATATAAGCGTGAATATGGAACGCCATTTGATTTTTGTTTAGTTGCCATAAATCCTCTAGATTATAGATTAAAATAGATATAAAGCTCAGCCAAGAAAACTTGACAAATCAGTTTAATCTTAAATTAGCCCTATACCATATAAATTTATATAGTAGTATGGCTTAAAATCTAAAAAAAGTCTAGATTTATTATGGAAAATCTAAAAATAACTAGTTAGTCATTTTTTGTGATATGAAATTTTGATCTATGAATAATTTTAATCGTTTTTTGTACCTTGATTATTTTCTTCATCACGCAAGACACGACGTAATACTTTGCCAACTTGGCTTTTTGGAAGTTCTTCCCTAAATTCAATTATTTTAGGGACTTTAAAATTAGCTAATTTTTGCAAGCAATAAGAAATTATTTCGTTTTTACTTAACTCAACTCCAGCTTTTGGCACAATGAAGGCTTTAATTGATTCACCACGGGTGCGATGAAAAACTCCAAGGGTGACGGCTTCTTGTATTTTTGGGTGTGAAAGCAGAACATCATCAACTTCACGAGGGTATACATTATAACCGCCAATAATGATTAAATCTTTTTTGCGATCTGCAATTGTAAAAAATCCATCATTATCCATATGGGCAATATCACCTGTATGCAACCAACCATCACGAATAGTTTGTGCAGTTTCAATGTCATTGTTTAAGTAGCCAAGCATAACTTGAGGCCCTTTAATAATAAGCTCACCAACTTCACCAACAGGCATTTCAATTGTTCCAGTTTCTAGGTCAACTATTTTGGCCTCAGTGTTTGGAAGAGGAAAACCAATTGAAGCGATTTTCTGCTTTCCATAAATAGGGTTAATGTGAGTAACAGGTGAGGCTTCTGTTAAGCCAAAGCCTTCAGTTACTGGAGTACCCGTGATTTCATGGAACTTATTTGACCATTCAGCAGGCATCGCCGCAGAGCCAGATATGCAAAATTTCAAAGTTCTTAAATCATATTTACCAAGATTTTTTTGTTGCAATAAACTTATAAAAACTGATGGTGCAGCAATGAATGCTGTGAATTTATATTTCTTGAAGGCTCTTAACAAATCAGCCGGCACATAATTAGGCATAGGTACGCACTTTGCTGCAAGAGCTGCTGGTAGCAGTAAGGTGATAGTTAGGCCAAAAATATGAAAAATTGGAAGTAGGGCAAGAAAAATTTGTTTATTTTTAGGGTTTTCATGCACATATTCTTTTAACTGTTCAACATTTGCACATAAATTATAATGGCTAAGCATTGCGCCCTTGCTAGTGCCAGTTGTTCCACCTGTATATTGGATAAGTGCAATTGAATTTTTAGCATCAGTGATTTTTGCGCTATGATGTGATTTTTCCTTAAGCATGTCCTTAAACTTTAAAATATTTTTCACATCATAAGGCACTCGCACAAAGCTTTTTTTCTGTCTTGCAATAAATTTATGAAAGTGATTTAGCGGAAAAGCTAGGCAGTCACTGACTTCAGTAACATAGAACTTTTTGATATTAACTTTATCTTTTAGATTAGCAATCTTTGACCAAAATAAATCAAGCACAATGACGTGATTTATTTTTGCATCATTAAAAGTATGCACAAGCTCAGCTTCCATATATAGTGGATTTATCATGATAGCCGTTGCTCCAGCCTTCATTACTCCCCAAAATGCGATATAAGTTTGAGGCAAATTCGGTAACATTATGGCAACTCTATCGCCTCTATGCACACCATTTTTATGCAGTGCTGCAGCAAAATGTTCAGCTTTTTTTTGTAGCTGTGCATAACTAAGCTTATAGTTTTTAAACTCAACTGCTGTTCTCGAACCATATTTTTTTGCGGCAAAATCAAGATATGCACAAATTGACTGTTCAGGAATTTCAATTTCAGGCAAAACACCTTTATCATAATTTGCAAGCCAAGGGCGCATATCGTAATTAATATCTTGTAACATAAAATCTTACCAAGCGTTTATGGTCTGCACATTTTGTAGAAGCTATTGCCATTACAATCAATGCCAACAGTTGCTGGAAAGTCTTTAACTTCAATTTTTGCGAGGGCTTCTGTACCAAGCTCATGATAAGCTATTACTTCATACTTTGTAATACTACGAGAAAGTAAAGCACCAATTCCTGCTGTGCAAATAAAGTACACAGCTTTATTTTTTTTAATTGATTCAATTACAGTTTCACTTCTATTGCCTTTTGAAAGCATTGCACTTAAACCTTGCTCTAGCATTTGAGGCGTGTATGGATCCATGCGTGAGGCAGTAGTTGGACCCATAGGACCAATAGCATAGCCAGGCTTTGCTGGGCATGGGCCACTATAAAAAATAATTTGGTCTTTTGGATCAAATGGTAATTCTTCGCCGTTTTCTAGGCTTTTTACCATGTTTTTATGTGCAGCATCACGTGCAACATACATAGTTCCACTGATTAAAACACGTTGACCAATTTGTAGCTTTTCTAATTTATCCTTTGTCAAAGGAGTGCTTAACTGTATAAAATTCTGCATACTATTCTCGTTTTAGATGGTTGCATGTGCATGGCGTGCTGCATGACAATTAATGTTTACAGCAACAGGTAAGCAGCCTATATGTGTGGCATAATGCTCAATATTTACCTTTAAACAAGTACATTTTCCGCCAAGTCCAGCAGGTCCAATTCCAAGTTTATTTATTTCAGCGCAAAGTTCTTGCTCTAGTTTTAAATATTCTGGATGTGGGTTTTTAATGCTAACATCACGCATAGCAGCTTCTTTAGATAATATTGCCGCTTTTTCCATCGTGCCACCAATTCCAATACCAACAACGAGCGGAGGACATGGGTCAGAGTCAGCCTTTTTAATCGTTTCAATTACAAAGTTTTTAATTCCCTCAAGCCCATCTGCAGGGAGTAGCATTTTTATAGCGCTTTTATTTTCACTGCCAGCACCTTTTGGAGCTAAACGAATTTTTATTTTATCACCAGCAACTATTTTTGTGTGAATAATGCCTGGTGTGTTGTCATTCGAGTTAATACGGTTAAAAACAGGCTCAGTTACGCATGATTTACGCAAGTATCCTTCAGTATAGCCCTTAGCAATTCCAGCATTAATAGCCTCTTCAAAATCACCACCAACTATGCTAACTTCTTGTCCTATTTCAACAAAAACAACTGTTAAGCCTGTATCTTGGCATGATGGAATTCTTTCATGCTTTGCAATTGCTGCATTTTCAATAATTTGATTAAGGGTAAATTGACCAAGCTCGCTAGTTTCAGCATCATAAGCATCTAAGTAAAGATGATATAAATCATGTGGTAATTCGCAACAAGCATCAATGCAAAGCTTTGCAATTGTTTCTGTAATTTGTGCAGTATTAATTTCACGCATATTTTTCTCTTAAAGCTAGTTTTTATAAAACTTAATTATTTATATAAATATCATATCAAAAACTTAATGAAAGTGCAAATATTTAGTAGGTGTTGAAAAAGTCATTTTCAAAAATCACGCTTACTCCAATTTATTAATTAAAAAATCAATTTTCTTTTGTGATTTTTTTATAGATATGGATACCAAGGCAAGAACAAAAAATAAACAAGGCTAGGCTAACTAAAGTACGTGCTTGACCATCAATTTTTATCCCACTACCAAGTAGGGCAAATATAAAATTTTGCGGTATGTATCCAATGCTTGTGCCTATGAAAAATTGCTTAAAGCTTATGCGGCTAACTCCGCAAATAAGGCAAGTTAAAAAATTATTACCAGGCATTAGCCTAATGAAAAATATCATAAGGATTGGTGATTTTTGTAAAATAGAATTGATTTTAACTACTTGTTTTGTATAGCGTCTTTCAATATATTCTTGAATTGCAAATCTAGCATATAAAAAGGCCAAAACACCGCCAATGCATGCTCCAAAAGTGGCGAGTACTGTTCCGATATTTACACCAAAAGCATAGCCTGCGCTAAAAGCAATAATTTGTCTAGGTAATCCAATTCCTGTTAACAAACCACCACAAATTGTTAGCAAAATAAGTTCGTAAGTTCCAAGATTTACAATATAGGTATCAATAAATTTTGAGTAATTATCGACATAGGGGCTTGCACTTTTTAAAATTAAAACAAATAAAAATAAAAATATAAAAAGAGAAGATAATTTTAAAATAGATTTAAGGCTCACAGCTATCCTTTTTAGGCTTAGTGACAAAGGCACAGAAAAGTGTAATTAATCCCATAACTACACATAGATAGTCCTTATCTAATATTGCACCCAGTATCAAAAAACACGAGCTAATACTAATAATATAATAATTCTTTTTAGGCATAAGATAAAAATAAATTATGCCTAAAATTCCAAAAATAATTAAAATATAATTTAGCTCAAAATAATACATAATTTTTTAATTCTAATTAGTTATTTTTTCTTACTACGTAAATACATTCGCACAGCACGATTGTGAGCTGCTAAGTTTGTACTAAAAGTGTGGCTACCATCACCACGAGCTACAAAATACAAAAACTTATGATTTTCTGGGCTGATAGCTGCTCTTATAGCCTCTATGCCTGGTGAGCAAATTGGACCTGGAGGCAGACCTTTATGCTTGTAAGTATTGTATTTATTATCTGCATTCCTTAAATCACTGCGTTTAATATCACCATCAAACTCAGGACCAATACCATATATTATAGTAGGGTCGGCTTGAAGTGGCATGCCAATACGTAAACGGTTTGCAAAAACGCCAGCAATACGAGTACGCTCAGCAGGGACAGAAGTTTCTTTTTCAACAATGGAAGAGGCAGTTAAAATATCATGAGCCTTTATTCTAACACTTTTTGGCGGCATATGTGTGCTTTGCCATACTGAGGCGGTACGTCTCCAAAAGTTATCAACTAATCGTCCAAGAATAACTCTTGCACTTTTTTTATTTTGCACGAGTGGGCGCATAATGAAATATGTATCAGGAAATAAATAACCTTCAGCTGTTTTAGCTTCAATTCCATAATGTTTTAAAAATTCTGGATCTGAAATTACAGCCTTAAAATCTTCATATTTTCCAAATCCCGCACTCTCAAGACGCTTTGCCGTTTGCCACCAAGTTAAGCCTTCTGGTATTGTAATGCGATCAAGAATTGGCATACCATTAACGAGATGATCAAGCAGTTGATTTGGTGTCCAATTAGTATTTAAAAGGTAGCGACCACTTTTTATTTTTTCTGCTTGTTTGTTGTAACTAGCTAAAAGTATAAGTAACCTATCATTAGTGACTAAATTATTCTTTTTAAGCTCTTTACTAATAGCAGTAAAAGTTGAATTTGGCTGAATTACAAATTCTACCTCACGGCTAACTTCACTAGCAGGCGAATTTAAAAAACTAAAGGCATAGTAGCCAAAACCACCAATGCAAGCCAGAGATATAAAAATTAGGAATAAACTGAAATATAATAGTTTATTACCGCCTTTTTTCTTGGGCTTTTGTTCTATTTCCATATCGTTTTTTTCGTTTAAATCAGTCATATTTTAATTTTTCCTTGTCATTTTCATTTAGTTGCAAAAAACTATCTAAAATATGGGCAGCGGCTTGTGCATCAAGAAGTTCTTTTGTTTTTTTAGCATTTAAGCGACAGGCCTTTAAATCTTCCTTTGCAGCAAAAGAACTTAAATATTCATCAATGATATAAATTGGTAAAGAAGTTCTGCGTCTAAGACTTGCAATAAAATTGGTAGTTTGTGTTGCAATTAAGCCCTTTGTTCCGTCAGCTTCAAGAGCAAGACCAACAACAATTGCTTCTGTTTGTTCTTCTTCTATAAATTTAAGAAGTTTTTCAAAAAATTCAACTCTTGTTCTTCTAACAATAATTTCCTTTGCAAATGCCATTTGACCGCCAAAATCACTAATGGCAAGTCCGACACGTTTTAGACCATAATCAATTGCAATATATTTCATAATAGTATATAACTTTCTCAATTCAAAATTTGTTTAAATAAGCATATGCTCTTTTTCAACATCTTGAATTAAATATACGCTATATTGAATTTAACTGCAATATTAAAGGAGTGCCTTATGGATTTTTTAAAACTTGTGACAGATGCTCGTTCTTGCAGACGCTTTGAGGGCGCAAAAGAACTTGAAACTGGTTCGTTAGAGTGGTTAATTGACTGCGTTAGACTTTCACCTAGTGCTGCTAATGCTCAGGTTCTACGCTTTGCAACAATTCAAGATGAAGCTGCAAGAGCTGGATTATATCCATCACTTGGTTGGGCAGGCTTTTTAAAAGATTGGGACGGTCCAATTGAAAGTGAACGCCCAACAGGCTATATTCTCATCTTGCACGAAAAGAAAGAGGGCGAAAAAACAGGTCCAAACACTTGGATTGATCTTGGTATTGCTTGCCAGTGCATTCAATCTGCTGCTATGTCAAAGGGCATTGGGGCTTGCATATTTAGAAATTTCAACCCTAAAGTAATTGCTGCTGCAGTAGATATTCCTGAGGGCTACGAGATTTTAGCTGTTATTGCACTTGGTTATCCTGTTGAAGAAAGAGCAGTTGTTCCTGTTGGTGCTGATGGCTCAACTCGTTATTATAGAGATGAAAATGGTGTTCACTATGTACCAAAAAGAGATTTGAAAGACATTATTCTTAAGAAATGTTAATATCTTAAAACATAAAAAAAAAGCGGCTTTATGCCGCTTTTTTTTGAATCATAGTATTTTAAATTAATACGTCACTACCATAAACTTAAGCAAAAACACTCTTGTTGCAGCACTTAATAGTTCAATTAAATTGAATTTATGCGTGTGTTGTGCCTGTGCAGTTAATGATAGTAATTTAATTTGAATTTACTATATTAATGCTCAATATGCTCTGCTTTTTTAATGCGGTAAATTGCTGTAGCCACAATAACGCAAAAATAAACAAAAATTAATCCTACACCTAAAAATGCTTGAGGTGAAGAATGAAGTGCATTTGTAATTAATTCAAGAAGCATGGCAATCTCTCCATTTTAAAATCAAATATTATTTATACTATAGCTTAAGGTCAACAAATGTCAAGCTAAAAGCATTGCATCGCCATAAGAGAAAAAGCGATACTCCCTTTCTATAGCTTGGCGGTAAATTTCAAAAATATTTTCTCGACCGGCTAAAGCACTAACCATAATAAGTAAACTTGATTTTGGAAGATGGAAATTAGTTATTAAACCATCAATCACCTTAAATTCATATGGCGGCTTAATGAAAATATTTACAAATCCTTTATAAGCAACAAGTTTTCCGTCGTGCATGTTTGCAATTGCTTCTAGGGCCCTTGTGGTTGTTGTCCCGACTGAAATAATTTTTCTGCCTTGTTTTTTAGCCTCATTAATTTGCATAGCTGTCTGCTCATCAAGCTCAACAAATTCGCTATGCATAACATGCTCATCAATATTTTCAGCACGAACAGGGCTAAATGTACCATATCCGACATGAAGACTAAGCTCTAACCAGCCAAATTTGCTTTGTAACTTTTCACGCATTTCATTTGTAAAATGAAGCCCCGCAGTCGGAGCGGCTATGCTACCTGTTTTATTTTCTTTTGCATAGCTTGTTTGATAGCGCTCATAATCACTAAGTTCTGCTTCTCTGCGCATATATGGTGGAAGAGGTAAAAGACCTTGAGCTTCAATAATTTTTTGTAAATCTCCTTGCCAAATGATATTAGCAATACAATTTCCAAACTCTCTTTTTTCTTTCACCATAACTGAAACATTGTCAAAATTATAAACTTCATTTAGTTTTATATTCTTAACTGGTTTGATTAAGGCTTCAACTTCAGCTATAAAATTGCCATTTTCTATTTTTTTATTTTGTTCAATTAAGGGCAGTGGAGTTAATAGTAAACATTCGATTTTGCCACCACCACCATGTTTTGTCATAGGGCGTTTACCAATTAATCTTGCAGGAAGTACCCTAGAATTATTAGCAATAAGCAAAGCATTTTCAGGTAATAAATCTGGTAAGTCCGTAAAATTTTTATGCAAAATTTCATTTGTACTTTTATTAAATACAGCCATGCGAGAATTTCCACGTATGCTTGGTGTATCTGCAATTAAATGTGGTGGTAGTTCATAATCATAAAAAGATATATTATTTTTAGGCATTTGACGCTCCAAGTAAATAAACTAAGGCTTGATCCGCCTGCATTGCTGCTGCAAGCATAACACGAGGTGCAAGTGGTGATTTATCAGAACTAATTTCATTTTCATGATCACCTACAATTACACCATATTTGCCAATTTTTTTTGCGAACATGGGTTTTCCACCAATTCCAGCCATACCAGATGCACTAATCACAAAAATTTTGTTTTTAATGCAAGCTTCAAAAATCATTTGCTTTGTTTTTGCAATATCAACTGCTTCAATAATAATATCACAGCCTTTAAACAGCTCTGCAAAATTTTCTTCTGTGATTTTTAATTTAGCAGTTTTAATATCTAAACTTCTATTTATCTTTAAAAGATTTCGTTTTAGAATCTTAACTTTAGTCTTGCCAATATCTTTTGGTATATAGTTCTGACGATTTAAATTTGATATATTAATTTTATCAAAATCAGCAATTATCATTTTGCCAATGCCAGAGCGAACAAGCATAGTCGCACAGTTTGAACCAAGACCGCCAGCGCCAATTATGCCAACGCAAGAATTTTGCAAAATATTAATTTGCTCTTTGCTAAAATGTTTTAATAATACTTCTGTAAATTTTTTCATAAAAAACCTTAATAAAAATGTGATATGTTTTTAGCAAATGCTTCAAAATTTCGCAAGTCGTTGCTCAAATCAAAAAAAAGACCTTGCAAAGTATTACAAGGTCTTGATATTTTTATAAATCCCTTTTGTATTTACAGTTAGGACAGGCTATATGATCGCCTCTAGCTTTTGTCGTTTTCTTGGTTAGAATAGGAAAATTACATTCTGGGCATGGTTCAGCAATTGGCATATCCCAAAGAGCATATGAGCAATCAGGATAGCGATTACATGCAAAGAAAAGCTTACCTCGCTTAGTGCTTTTTTCTACTAAGTCGCCAGTACAATCAGTATTTGGGCATTTAACACCTGTTGTAAATGGTGCGGCATGGTCACATTTTGGATATGCAGAACATGCAATAAAGCGGCTGCCGGTTCTTGCTTTTTTAATAACAGTATCTTCGCCACATTTTGGACAAGTGCCAGCTTTTTCGTATTCAGGTTTAACCCTTTCAGCAATTTGAACATTGCCTTCTTCATCACGCACAAAATTATTAGTATAGCGACATTCAGGGTAGCCAGAGCAAGCCAAAAATTCACCAGCCTTACCAAATTTAATCATAAGCGGTTTTGAGCACTCTGGGCAATCGATATTTGCTTCTTGCTCCATGCGCTCCATGTTTTTACTTGCTTGTTGGAGAGTTGGATTAAAATCATCAGTAAAACCTCTTAAGAGATTAATCCAGTCTTGCTTGCCATCAGCAACTTCATCAAGCTTTTCTTCCATTTGAGCTGTAAATTTAACGTCCATCAACTGCTTAAAGTGATCACGAAGTTGCGAGCAAACAATATTGCCAAGACCAGTAGGAATAAAGTTTTTCTCAACCATTTGCACGTATTCTCTATCTTGCAGGGTAGAAATGATGCTTGCATAAGTTGATGGTCTACCAATGCCTTGCTCCTCAAGCTCTTTAACGAGTGAAGCTTCGGAATATCGTGACGGTGGTTGAGTAAATTTTTGTTCTTTTTTTACTTCAAGTAGTTTTAATTCTTCGCCAATTGTTAATTTTGGAAGGTTAGAATTATCCTCATTTTCATCTTTTGCATTTGGCATTGCTGCTAAAAAGCCTTGGAATAAAAGACGCTCACCCTTTGTCTTCCATTCAACAACACCACAATTAACTATAATATTGGTATCATGGAATTTAGCTGCTGCCATTTGTGAGGCTACAAAGCGTGACCAGATTAAACGATAAATTTGAAATTGTTCTGGTGCGACATATGGCTTAATCTCATCTGGTGTAATATTTACATCAATAGGGCGGATTGCTTCGTGAGCATCTTGAGCGCCTTGTTTACCTTTGAAATGACGACCCTTGCCGCCACTAGCCATAAACTCTTTGCCATATTTACCATTAATAAACTCAGCCGCTGCCTTAACTGCATCATCAGCAATACGCACAGAATCAGTACGCATATAAGTAATTAAAGCTAAAATTCCACGATCGCCAAGATCAACACCTTCATACAATCTTTGAGCAATGTTCATGGTACGTTTAGATGGATAATTTAAGCGTTGGTTAGCCGCCTGCTGAAGTGTTGAGGTAATAAATGGAGGAGGAGGGCTTTTTTGACGCTCTTTCTCAATAATATCAGCAACAACATAAGGATGTTCTTTTAAATATTTATCAAGCTTTTCAGCTTCTTCACCATTTTTTACATGAGCTTTTTTGCCCTTGATTTTATTCAAGTCAAGGCGAAATGGTGGAGGGTTTGATGCTTCAACCATTGATTTAAACTGCCAGTATTCTTCAGGAATAAAGGCATTACGCTCTTCTTCTCGCTCAACAATTAAACGAAGTGCAACTGATTGAACACGTCCAGCAGAAATACCTCGCTTAACCTTTCTCCATAAAATAGGTGAAATTTTATAGCCAACTAAGCGGTCTAAAATGCGTCGTGCTTGCTGGGCTTCAAATAAATCTTTATTAAGTTCACGTGGACTAGCAATTGCTTCACGCACTGCTTTTGGAGTAATTTCGTTAAACTGAATACGTTTAATTTTATCGTCACTATCTAGTAAATGCCCAATGTGCCACGCAATCGCCTCTCCCTCACGATCGGGATCGGGAGCAAGATAGATGGTGTCAGCTTTTTTAGCCTCACTCTGTAAATCTCTAACAATCTTTTCTTTGCCCTTAATAATTTCATATTGCGGTGCAAAATCGTGTTCTTCATCAACAGCAATGCTATTAACAGGTAAATCCCTAATATGTCCGACACTTGCCATAACATTATAATCTCTACCTAAAAACTTCTTGATAGTTTTAACTTTTGCGGGTGATTCCACGATGATTAAGTTTTTTGCCATAGTTACCTTCCATACTTGCCTATATTTTTATCTGCGTACTTGCTTTATATAGTACGTGTATTGACTTGCGTCAAGTGCCAAGTTAAAATCATCTTATTGTATTAGCAATTATTAATTAAAAGAGGGTGTTATAATGGCAAAATTATTACCAGGAAAAGATGTTGATTGTGAACTATACGCAATTACTGATAGCAAATTATCACTTGGGCGTGATATTTATACAGTTACAAAGGCTCTGCTAGAAAGTGGAATTAAAATAATTCAGTACCGAGAAAAAAATAAGTATGCAGGTGAAATGCTTGAAGAATGTCGCATTATGCGCAAGCTAACACAAGAATATAATGCTTGCTTTATCGTAAATGATCATATTGATATTGCAATGATTTGTGGTGCTGATGGCGTGCATATTGGGCAAGATGATTTGCCTGTTAATGAAGTGAGAAGCTTAGTTGGTGATATGATTATTGGTTTGTCAACTCACTCAGAAGCTCAAGCAAAAGAGGCTCTTAGCCTTGGTGTTGACTATATTGGTGTTGGTCCAATTTATGCGACTAAAACTAAGGTTGATGTTATGGATCCAGTTGGCTTAGGCTATCTTGATTATGTTGTTAAAAATATTGATTTGCCATATGTCGCAATTGGTGGAATTAAAAAACATAATATTAATGAAGTTGTTAGTCATGGTGCAAAATGTTGCGCTTTAGTTTCTGAATTTGTTGGAGCAGAGGATATTGGTGCAATGGTTAAAAGCGTAAGAGCGCAAATGAAGATTTAAAGCAATATAACTGCTATGGAATTAATATACAAAAAAAACGTGCAGTA
>CAYJPK010000013.1:0-39476 GCA_964372035.1 uncultured Desulfovibrionaceae bacterium
TGCTCCAGCACTTAACAGTGCAATAAAATTGCACTTATGCTTTCGCAGTGATTGCATATGAAAAAATTATACTTTGTTTATTGAACCATTGCAATATTTTTTGAGCGAAAAGCTTTTATTGAGCTTTGTTAAATTATTTGTTAAGATATTTCTTTATGATTTTATATCAATGCTATGATAAAAAATACAATTATTTTCAGTTTTTATATGTAAAAGGTATTTAAATGTCTAATTTTGTTCATCTTCACTGCCATACAGAATATAGCTTGCTTGACGGTGCTATAAGGTTAAATGATTTATGCTCAAAGGCTAAAGATTTGGGAATGCCAGCAGCAGCCATTACTGACCATGGAAACATGGCTGGTGCGCTTAACTTCTATGTTGAGAGTAAAAAATATGGTATAAAACCGATTTTAGGCTGTGAAGTATATGTTTGTAATGACCATACTGACAGGACTTCGGCTTATTCAAGAGTGCGCCACCATCTGATTTTGCTTGCTAAAAATAACATTGGTTATCATAACCTCGTTAAACTTGTAACTCATAGTGATTTAAAGGGTTTTTATACAAGACCTAGAGTTGATAAGGCTCTACTTCGTAAATATAGCGAGGGGATAATTGCTTTATCTGCATGTGTGGCTGGTGAAATTCCAAGGACTTTACTTGGCGATAATAAGCTTTTATCTCATGGTGGTACCTTTGATGATGCTATTCAAATTGCTAATGAGTATTCAAGTATTTATCCAAATAATTTTTATCTTGAAGTTCAATCAAATAGCTTGCCAGAGCAAAAAAGAGCTAATGATCTTTTGTTTGAACTTGGCGCAAAAACAAATCTGCCACTAGTTGCGACAAATGACTGCCACTATTTAAATAAAGATGATGTTGAAGCTCATGAAATTTTACTTTGTATTCAAACAGGTAAAACTATTCATGATCCTAAGCGATTTAAATTTGATGCGACTGATTTATATTTTAAATCTGGCGAAGAAATGGAGAAAGATTTTAGCTCTACACCAGAGGTTTTAGCTAATACACTTCGCATTGCTGATGAGTGCCATGTTGAATTTGATTTGAAAAGTCACTATTTTCCTGTTTATGACTTGCCAGAAAATGTTAGCCTTGAGCAAGAATTTCGCCGCTTAACCCATGAGGGTTTAAAACATCGCTTAGAAGTTCACCCAGATAGAGATACGCTTGACCATAAAATCTATGAAGAGCGTCTTGAGTGGGAGCTTTCTGTTATATGTGAAATGGGTTTTCCAGGATACTTTCTAATCGTTCAAGATTTTATTAACTGGGCTAAGGATAATGATGTGCCGGTTGGACCTGGTCGTGGTTCTGCGGCAGGTTCTTTAGTTGCGTGGGCGCTTAGGATTACAAACCTTGATCCTATTCCTTATAATCTTCTTTTTGAGCGTTTTTTAAATAATGAACGTGTAAGCTTACCTGATATTGACGTTGACTTTTGCGAGGATAAGCGTGGTGAAGTTATAAAATATGTAGCTAGAAAATATGGGAATGATCACGTTGCTCAAATTACGACTTTTGGTAAAATGAAAGCAAAAGCAGTAATTCGTGACGTTGGTCGTGCGCTTGATATTCCGCTTGCCGAGGTTGGAAAAATTGCAAAGCTCATTCCTGATCAGCTCGGAATTACAATAAATAAGGCACTTGAGCTTGAGCCAGAGTTAACAAAGCTTTATAAAACTGATGATAATATTTTAAAATTAATAAATATTTCTAAACGCTTAGAAGGTCTACTTCGCCACTCATCAATTCATGCTGCTGGTCTTGTTATTTCTGATAAGCCAATGGCTGAATATTTACCACTTTATCATGCTAAGGGTAAGGATAAAGATAAAGAAAAAAATTCTGATGAAAAGGATATGATTACGCAATTCGACATGAAAATGGTTGAAAAGATTGGACTTGTTAAGTTCGACTTTTTAGGTTTGCGTACCATGACCTTGATTGATAACACCATTAAAATCATAAAAGAACAAGGTAAAGATGCACCAGATTTAGACACCTTACCATTAACTGATACAGCGACTTATGAACTATATTCTCGTGGTGATACTGATGGTGTTTTCCAAGTTGAAAGCTCAGGAATGCGAAGTTATTTGCGTTCATTAAAACCAACTTGCTTTGAAGATATCATTGCTATGCTTGCACTTTACCGACCTGGTCCGTTAAAATCAGGTATGGTAGATGAGTTTATTAAGCGTAAGCATGGTGAGATTGATGTCAGTTATCCTGTGCCATCGCTTGAAACTTGTTTAAAGGATACTTATGGCGTTATTGTTTACCAAGAGCAAGTTATGCAAATTGCCCAAATTGTTGCAAAATATACACTTGGTGGCGCTGACTTATTGCGTCGTGCTATGGGTAAGAAAAATGCTGATGAAATGGCAAAAGAACGTAGCACCTTTGTAAGTGGTGCAACTGAAAATGGGCTTCCAGATAAAAAAGCTAATGAAATCTTTGACTTAATGGAAAAGTTTGCAGAATATGGCTTTAATAAATCACACTCAGCTGCCTATGCTTTAATTTCGTACCATACGGCCTATTTAAAGCAGCATTTTAAAGTAGAATTTATGGCGGCGTTGCTTAGCTCTGAAATTGGTAACCAAGATAAGATTTTAAAGTATATTTCCTCATGCCGTGACATGGAAATTGAAGTTTGTCAGGCAAATGTTCAGGTTAGTTTACGTAATTTTATTGTTAGGGATTCTAAAATAATTTATGGACTTGGCGGTATTAAAGGTGTTGGTGACGAGGCAATTAAAGATATAAAAAGAGCAAGAGATGAAGATGGTGAGTTTAAATCTTTCTTTGATTTTTGCTTTAGAGTAAATACTCGTAAAGTTAGTAAAAAGGTTCTTGAATGTTTAATTAAAGCAGGTGCTTGTGATTGCTTTGGAGTAACAAGAGCAGGGCTAATTGCTGCCTTAGACGAAACAGTTGCACGTGCTCAAAAACGTCAAAAAGATAAGCAATCAGCGCAAGTTTCAATGCTTGGCATGATTCAGGCTCCACCCGATGAAAATATAAGTGGTATTGGGTATACAAATGAATATGAAAACATGAGTGAATTTGATGAAGATCAAAAACTACTTTTTGAAAAAGAAGCTCTCGGATTTTTCTTGTCTTCCCACCCACTTCAACAGTATCGGCAAGACATTTTTAGACTTGGTTTAAGTGAACTTGAAGATGCAAGAGATAGCGCAGGTACAATTCGTAGTGCCGTTTACGTTACTTCAATTAAGGAAATTATGACAAAGCGTGGAAAGCGTATGGCCTTTGTTGGGGTGGAGGATTTAACAGCTTCAGCAGAAGTTACCTTTTTTGAAGATGAGCTTTTAGCTGCAAAAGAAATGTTAAATTCTGATGCACCACTACTTTTGACGGCTGCTATTGATAATCGTAATAATGACTTTTCGCCAAGTGCTTTTGAGGAAAATGATGAAGATAATGACGAGCCAGAAATTAAAGAAATTAAGCTTCGGGCTACAGCAGTTGAATATTTAACAGAGGCAATTGACGCTTGTGATTTGCCGTATTATTATAAACTTGAAGACATTAATAAATTAGAAAGTAATCTTGAAATACTTAAAGTATTACTAGATAAACATAAGGGTAAATCTGAATTCTTTATGTCCTTTAGTCTAGAGGGTAAAGAATGTACGGTTAGCTTTGGTCATCGCCATCAAGTAAAGCCTAGTACTAGCCTAAGTTCAGAATTAAAGCATTTATTTGCATAAAAAATAGGAAAAATATATGAAAAAGAAAATTTGGCGTTTAAGCATTAAATCAGAATTTTGTGCAGCCCATGCACTTAGAAATTATAATGGAAAATGTGAGCGTTTGCATGGTCATAATTATGCTGTTGAAATAACAGTTCAAGGCGATAAATTATCTGAAGATACTGAATTATTACTTGATTTTACAGTACTTAAAAAGATGGTTAAAGATGCTCTTTCAAACCTAGACCATAGATTTTTAAATGAAATCGAACCATTTGATAAAATGAATCCATCAGCAGAAAATATTGCTCGTTATATTTGGCAAGAATTAGAAACTCTTTTACCTGAACAAGTGAAATTACATATGGTTACTGTTGCTGAAAAAGATATACAAGCAGCTAGCTATATGGAAATTGAAGAATAAATCTAAAGTATTACTTAAACTTTTAAAAAAACATAGCATTTTTTTCAATTAGCTAGAAAATAGTTGTTTCATAGTAAAAGTTTAATATAATTAATATGTTATATTTGCATTGAAAAAATATTGAAAAAATATTTAAAAAAAAATGTTAAAAAAATCCTTAAATTTTAATGGTTTAATCTGTGTATGCGGATTTTGTAGCTGTAGAAATTTTAAAAAAAAAGGGTATAGTGTACTTTCAAGAGTAATTCTTTTCGGAAATTCTAGAATTTGCGGCAATTTTGTATAATCATGATTGCCGCATCTTTATCAAAAAATAAAAAAAATTATAAAAAGAGTGAGTTTATGCTGACAAAACCAAAAAATCTTCTTCCCCTAGACATTAATGACAATGCAGAATTAGTTTTATCAAAGCGTTATTATAGACGTGATGCAGATGGCAAAATCGTTGAAAATGCAGAAGGAATGCTTTGGAGAGTTGCTTCTTCTGTTGCAATCGAAGAAGAAAAATATGAAAAATCATCAGTTAAAGCACAGGACTTAGCAGCAGATTTTTATAATCTTATGGCTGAGTGGAAGTTTTTACCAAATTCACCTACCTTAATGAATGCAGGTAGTAAGCTTGGTCAACTATCTGCTTGTTTTGTATTACCAGTTGGTGACTCAATTGAAGAAATCTTTGATGCTGTTAAATATGCAGCGATGATACATAAGTCTGGCGGTGGAACGGGTTTTTCTTTTACTCGTATTCGTGGAAAAGATTCTCGTGTGGGCTCAACAGGTGGTGTTGCTTCTGGTCCAGTTTCATTTTTACGCATTTTCAATACTGCAACAGAGCAAATTAAACAAGGTGGTACACGTCGTGGTGCTAACATGGGTATTTTGCGTATTGACCACCCAGATATTTTAGAATTCATTTATGCTAAAGAAAAAGAAGGTGAGTTTAATAATTTTAATTTATCTGTAGGTTTAACAGAAGCTTTCATGGAAGCTGTTGAAAAAGCTGAAGATTATCCTTTAATTTCACCTGATAATGGTCAAAAAGTTGGCAAGTTAAATGCTAAAGAAGTTTTTGACATTTTAGTAAACAAAGCTTGGGTTTCTGGTGATCCTGGTATTGTATTCTTAGATCGTATCAATAGAGATAATCCAAATCCAGAACAAGGCGAAATAGAAAGCACTAACCCTTGTGGAGAGCAACCGCTTTTACCTTATGAAGCTTGTAATTTAGGCTCAATAAACTTATCTAAATTCTATGTTCCTGGGCATAACCATGAACAAGATCCAAGTGCTAATGGTATTGATTGGGTAGAGCTTAAAAGAGTAATTCATTTAGCTGTTCGTTTTTTAGATAACGTAATTGATGCTTCCCGCTTCCCGCTTGATAAAATTACTGAAAAAGTTAAAAATAACCGTAAAATTGGCTTAGGCATCATGGGCTTTGCTGATTTATTATTCCAACTTGGCATTGCATATGATAGCCAAGAAGGTGTTGACTTAGCGACAAAAGTTATGGCTTATATTAATGATGAAGGTCATAGAGCTTCTGAAGTTTTAGCTTCTGAGCGTGGCGTATTCCCATCATTTGAACATTCAATTTACGCTAAAGGCACACCACTTAGAAACTCTACAGTTACAACAATTGCGCCAACTGGAACATTATCTATTTTAGCTGGTTGTTCATCTGGTATTGAGCCTTTATTTGCACTTAGTTTTGCACGTAATGTTATGGACGGTGAAAAATTAATTGAAGTTAATCCTTTTTTTGAAGAGGCACTTCGTGAGTGTGGCTTGCATAATAAAGATGTTATGGAAGCAGTTGCAAATTGTGGTTCTATTAAAGTCCTTGATTTTATTCCAGAAGACGTACGTAATATTTATGTGACTGCTATGGATATTTCTCCTAGCTGGCACTTAAAAATGCAAGCAGCTTTCCAAGCGCATACTGATAACGCAGTATCAAAAACAGTTAACTTACCAAATGAAGCTACTATTGAAGATATTTATAATATTTATTTTATGGCATATCGTGAAGGTTGTAAGGGCGTAACTGTTTACCGTGATGGTTGTAAATCAATTCAAGTTTTGACAACAACTGGTGCTAGCGATAATAATTCTTCAGCTAAAGAATCAGATATTATGTCAAAAGTTCGCCAACGCCCTGATGTTGTTCAAGGATTTACCCAAAAAATTCAAACAGGCTTAGGTGCAATGTACTTAACAGTTAATGAAGTTGAAGGTGAGCCATTTGAAGTTTTTGCGACAATTGGTAAATCTGGTCGTTCTATTACTGCAAAAGCTGAAGCAATTGGTCGTTTAGTTTCACTTGCACTTCGTTCTGGTGTTTCTGTGCGTGATGTTGTTACTCAAATCAAAGGTATTGGCGGTGAGCACCCAGTATTTAGAGGTAAGGGTCTTTTACTTTCAATCCCAGATGCAATTGCTTGGGTGTTAGAGAACCGCTACTTATCTGGTAAAGCTGTGCCTAGTCAAAGTTCTGGGAATGGACTTGATAAGCCAAGTTGTCCTGAATGTGGTGATGAGCTTGTTTTCCAAGAAGGTTGTCACGTTTGCATGAATTGCGCTTTCACAAAGTGTGGTTAATTTAGTTATTTAATATATTAAATGATAAAGGGCTGTTAAATGCCCTTTATTATTTTATAAATCAATGTTTAGGAAAATATATATGACTGGAATAGAGTGGATTGATATCCTTTTATCCTTTGTTTTGCAAATAGATCAGCACTTATTTGAGCTGGTTGAGCAGTTTGGTTCATGGCTTTATGCAATTTTGTTTACAATTGTTTTTTGTGAAACTGGTCTTGTTGTAACACCATTTTTACCCGGTGATTCGCTACTTTTTGCATCAGGAACAATTGTTGGCGCAGGATATTTAAATTATTGGCTTTTAGTAATAACTTTACTTGTTGCGGCTATTTTAGGTGATGCAGTTAATTACAAAATTGGTCGTTATGTTGGACCTGCTATTTTCAACCGAGAAACTCGCTTTTTAAATAAAGAACACTTATTAAAAGCTCATCATTTTTATGAAAAACATGGTGGTAAAGCAATTATTTTAGCTAGATTTATTCCAATTATTCGCACATTTGCACCCTTTGTTGCTGGTGTTGCGATTATGCACCCAGCACAATTTTTCTTTTATAATATTGTTGGTGCTATTATTTGGGTTTTTTCACTTGTAACAGCAGGTTATTTTTTAGGTAATATTCCAATAGTTAGAGATAATTTTAGTGTTGTTATTTATGGAATTATTATCGTTTCTGTAATGCCTATAGTTGTTGAATTTGTTAAAGCTTTTCTCGAGAAACGTAAAAAATCAAAATAATTTTAAACTGTTTTTGAGATAGTAATGAATTTTCTTTTAGATTGTATTTTATTATTTGGAGTTGCTTTTATTGGTTTAGGCGTTTTTTTGCGTTTAGGCTTGGCTGTTCCAGCTTTTTTAGGCCCACTTGTTTTTACAGGTGGGTTAAATTACTTTTATTTGTATCCTGAAATTGACTTGAGCACCTTATCGTTTTTAGCAAAAGTAGCGATAGGAGTTATGCTTGGTAGGCGCTTTACAAGAAATTCAATACATGCAATAAAAAAACTATTTATACCCTCTATTATAACAGCTTGTTGGGTTATTCTAGGCTCGCTTTGCTCTGGTTATATACTATATCTTTGCACAGATCTAAGCTTAATTGCAGCGCTTATTGGTTCTGCTTCTGGCGGTCTTGCTGAAATGATTATCTTTGGATTATCGCTTAATGAAGACGTTGTTCCAATTGTTTTTATTCAATCATTTCGGCTTATTATTGTAGTGTTTTGTATACCATATATTTTAAGAGCATGGACATATATTGCAAATAAAAAAGGCATAGTTTATAGTAAAGATACTAGTGAGTTAAATGAATTAGCTAAGTTAAAGAATTTTAATTTACCTTGGTATTTTGCAATTATTATTTTTTCAACTTTAGGTGGCTATCTATTTGAAGCTTTTAGGTTGCCTGCTGGTGCGATGCTTGGTTCGTTCTTAGTATCAACTGTGACTGTTATGCTAAGCGGACGAAATTGTTTATTTTCACCTAAAATAACAATTATTGCACAACTTAGCCTAAGCGTCGTGATTGCAAAAAGCATGACTCATGATACTTTTTCGGTCTTAGCTGACTTATTTTTCCCACTACTATTACCAACGCTATTTTTAATGCTATTTAGTTTTAGCCTATGTTATTTTTTATATAGATTTATGAAGTGGAATCCTATCACTTGTATTTTAGCAACAGTTCCAGCTGGTCTAATACAAGTTATTTCAATTTCAGAAGATTTAGGTGCTGACGTTATGAAAGTTGGTGTGTTACATCTTGTTAGAGTTGTGGCTATTGTTTTATCGTATCCTATTATAATAAGGCTTTTTGTATGATGCATAGATATCCAATTTATATAGATTTAAGTCAAGCATCTTGCTTAGTTGTTGGGGCAGGGCAAATAGCAGAGCGTAAAATAAAAACTCTGTTGTGTAATGGTCTAAAGCAACTAAGTGTAATAGATTTAAACAAAAAAGAACTTGGGTTTTGTCCATATGAAATTAATGCAAGCATCAAATATAATTTTATAAATCGTGCTTTTGAGCCAAATGATTTAACTGGCTTTACACTTGTCTTTGCTGCAACTAATAACAATGAGCTTAATCTTGAGATTTCAAAATTATGTGTCGAAAAATCAATATTGTGCAATGTTATTAGCAGTGCTAAACATGGTAGCTTTGTTAACGCTACGTGCTTTAATTTAGATGATTTGCAAGTTAGTCTTTTTGCTAGTGGAGCTGGTCCTAAGCTATCGAAAAATATTAGTAAAGATATTGAAAAATTTCTTTTAAACCGATATAAGAAACAAATGTTGTTTTTAAAAAAAGTACGACCATATATTTTACAGAATTTTTCGAAAAATGACAAAGAGGAGCTTTTAAACGCTTTTTCTAGCCATGAGTTTATGACTGCGCTTAATGATTATGATAAAGTTGATTCTGCAATGTTTAGTATTTTAGATGAGCATTTGCATTTTTGCATTGAGGAGTTAGTGAATGTATATAATAGAGATTAGCTCTGGTTTAGTTATTTTTCATGCTATTTTAGCTGTCGTTGCAGTTTTTAGTGCTGTTTTGTCACTTAATCTTAGAATTAGTAAGATGGTGCAAGGCTTAACTACTGCTGTTATTTTTTTGCAAAGTGCTAATGTTGTTTGTCAATTCATCTATAGTCCTATTTTTAACCGTGCAGCATATCTTCAAATATTTGTTTTAATTCTTGCTGTTTTAAGCTTTGTATTATGGAAGCGAAAGAATTTTTCAAAACTAGCACTTGTGTTTATGCCACTAGTTTTAATTTTTAGCTTAATCGCAAACTTTATTCCAGAATCAAATATTGTTCCTGATACGCATAAAATCTTTTTTACGAAGCATTTGGTTTGTATATTTGCAGCTCTAGTGTTCATCAGCATGAACTTTGGACTTGCTGTTTTATTTTTAATTCAAGAGCGCATGTTGAAAAAGAAGGATTTATTGAATAATAAATATGGTTTACCTGCAATTACTTGGCTTGATAATATGTCAAAAATAATTACGATGCTTGGCTTTATTACATATTCTTTAGGAATACTATTTGGTTTAGTTGCGGCACGTGCATCATGGGGCGAGATTTTTAGCGGTGACCCTAAAGAAATAATAAGTATTGTAATTTGGTTGATTTTTGCATTTTTAGTGCATCAGCGTTATGCTAAAAATTGGCGTGGTCGTAAACCTGCGATTCTGGCTATTGTTATTTTTGGATTAACAATAATTTCATTATTTATTGTGAATTTTATTTTACCAACTCATCATAGTTTTATTGGCGGATAATTATGCAGACTTGCATTTTGCTTATAGGTTTAAATCATCGTAGTGCTGATGTGCAAATTCGTGAAGCTTTTGCTCTAAATGCTGAAGTAGCAGAAGAGCTTAGAGCTAGCTTAAGTCTTGCTGATGAGATTTTTATATTGTCGACTTGTAACCGTGTGGAGCTATTAGTTGTTGGCAAATCATATGCGGACATGACACGTGAAATTTTGCAAAATTGGTCAAGTATTTGTCAAAAAAATGTTGAGAATTTAGAGCCATATGTTTATATTTATAAAGCTGATGATGCTATAAAACATTTGTTTCAAGTGGCATCAAGTTTAGATTCAATGGTCTTAGGTGAACCACAAATTTTAGGGCAAATGAAGCAGGCATTTCAGAATTCAAATGCTGCAAAAAGTTCAAAATTAATTTTGAATAAGATAATGCATAAGGCCTTTTATGTTGCGAAAAAAATCAGAACAGAAACGGCACTTGCACAAAATGCAGTTTCAATTAGCTATGCAGCTGTGGAGCTTGGAAAACGAATTTTTGGCGATATGAAAGGTCATGCTGCTATGTTAATTGGTGCAGGCGATATGGCAGAGCTTGCAGCAACTCATCTTATGCAAGTTGGGATTTCACAGATTATAGTTTGCAATAGAACTCTTGAAAATGCCAAAGCTTTATCAGAAAAATTTAATGGGCGTGCGATTGAGCTTAGCGCATTACAAGAGAACTTACATGAAGTTGATATTGTGATTAGCTCAACTGGTGCACAGGATTATGTTATAAAAGCTGATGAAGTAAAAGCAGCACTATATAAGCGAAAGCATCGCCCAATGTTTTTTATTGATATTGCCGTACCAAGAGATATAGAGCCTGAAATTAATGAACTTGATAATGTTTATGTCTATGATATTGATGATTTAAATGAAGTTGTTGAAAATAATCGTAAATCAAGGCTTGATGAGGCACAAAAAGCATATCTTATTGTTGAAAAAGAATGTGAGGATTTTATGGAGTGGCTTGAAGGATTAAAAATGCAACCAACAATTGTCAGCTTGATTGACAAACATCGTGGCTATGCTAAAAACGAATTAGAGAAGACACTTAAAAAATTGAATTTAGATGACCAACAGGCTGAAAAAATAGAACTAATGGTAAATGCAATAGTAAATAAAATTAATCATGATCCTATTAGTTTTCTAAAAAGCCAAAATAGTGATTCACATATGAGTGCTCAAACTATAGATGTAACAAAGAAAATATTTAAACTTTAATGGGTTAGGAGTTTTTATGCAAACTTGGATTGATGTTGAAAAATGCTGTAATGATAAGCTTTGTATCAAAATTTGTCCGCTAAAACTTTACTCTTTTTCTGATGGTAAGGTTACAATGGATAAAAGATTTGATGATAAATGTATTGGCTGTGGACAATGTACCGCTGTTTGTCCAAAAGATGCAATCAACCTAAAAAGTGTTGACCCAGCAAGTTTAGAAACTTGCACTAACAAAGTTGATTTTGATCTTGCAAAGGATTTTATTAAGTCACGTCGTTCAGTTCGTCATTTTGCTAAAGAACCAATTCCAAATGATATTGTTTTGCAAGCTCTAGATGTTGCTAGGCATGCACCATCAGCTTATAATAAACAACCTACAAAATGGCTTGTGATTTCTGACCAAGAAAAAATACAAGGCTTAGCCAAGCTTACGGCTGATATTTTACGTGCAACTCGTAAGACCTTTTTTACTCGATTAGCTGATGTGTATGATAATGGTTATGATGTCATGTTGCGTCATGCGCCGCAACTTGTAATTGCTTATGGTAAAACTGGCGATGAAATTTTACCTTGTGATTGCAGTAGTGCATTAACCTACCTTGAACTTAGTTTACATAGCATGGGTTATGGAACTTGCTGGATGGGTTATGTTCAACGTGCAGCGCACAGAAGCCCTGAAATTAGCAATTATTTAGGTATGCCTTATGAGTATAATTTAATTGCAGGTCTTATGATTGGTAAGCCAATTTATAAGTATCGTCGTGTGCCAGCAAGAAAGCCACTTGATGTGACTTTTATGGATTAATTTTAAATTTAGGAATAAATCGTGAAGAATATTTTTATTGTCTTAGCTTTTATTTTATTAATTCCAAATTATGTCTTAGCTATGTCAGAAATTGAAATCTGGCAAAAGGGAAACATCGAACAAGTACAGGAATTAATTAATAAAAAACTAACTGATAAAAAATATGAAGGTGATTTAACTCCTCTTCATTTAGCTTCACGAAATAGTGCTGATATCAATATTGTTAAAGCATTACTTCAAAGCGGAGCAAAAATTGAGCAAAAAGATGCTCAGGGCTATACGGCGTTAATGCACGCAGCTATGTATAATAAACCTGAAATTGTTGAGCTTTTGTTTCAAAATGGTGCAAAGTTAGATACAAAAAGCAATAAAGGCTATAATGCTTTTATTTTAGCTGTATCAAATACTAAATATCCTGAAATGATTGAGCTATTTGCCAAAAACAAAGCTAATGTTAATCAAGTTGCAAAATTTGGCTGTACGCCACTTATGGTTTGCGCAATGAGCAATAATACTGATATTTTAGTTGAACTTATTAAACACGGTGCTGATGTTAATGCTTTATCTGACGATAAAACGACAGCCCTAATGTTTGCAGCTATGGATAATCCTGATCCAAGCATGATTAATGAGCTTTTGCTTTCTGGTGCTGATATTAATGCTGTAAATGATTTAGGTATGAGTGCTTTAATGTTAAGTGCTAAAAACATTGCAGATATTGGTATTGCCTTGCTTGAACTTGGCGCGAATCATCTTTTGCTCAGTAAGGAAAAAAAGACAGCTCTTGACTATGCTAGGCTTGCAAATAATATGAAATTAACAAGCACTCTTTTAGCAATTAAAAAAGACTAGGGGGTTGAAATGTCATACGATAACAATGAAACGATTTTAGTATATATTACTTGCCCTGATTTTGCTTGTGCAAAAAATTTAGCTAACCAGCTTTTGAAAGAGAAGCTAATCGCTTGTGCTAATGTCTTTGAGAAAATCCATTCCATGTATGTTTGGAAAGAAGAACTCATAAATAGCACTGAGAGTGTGATAATTGCCAAAACTAACAGTAAGTTATATGATAAATTACAAAGATTTGTGATTAATTTACATCCTTATGAATGTCCTTGTGTTGTAGCGATGCCAATTAGTCATGGTAGTGAAGATTTTTTAACTTGGGTAAATAGTTCTATTGAGTAGGTTTATTGTTTAAATTGTATAATTAAATTGGAGTTTTAAAATGTCTATTTATATTAATGGCTCGCTTGCATATGATCGCATTATGAGCTTTCCTGGCAAATTTGAAGATCATATCTTAGCAGATAAGGTTCATATGCTAAACGTATCATTTATGGTTTCAGATATGCAGGTTAACCGTGGTGGTAATGCTGGTAACATAGCTTATACCTTAGCTTTATTAAATGAAAAACCTATTATTGTCGCTAGTGCTGGCAAGGATTTTGCTTCCTATCAAGAAAAATTAGTTGATCTAGGTCTTTCGCTTGAAGGTATTAGATTTGTAAATGAAGAATTTACTGCAGGTGCTTACATTACAACTGATAGCAAAAATAATCAAATCACAGGTTTTCACCCAGCTGCAATGATGTTTGGGACTAAATATGACATAAAAGCAAATGGAAATGATGTTGCTCTTATTGGACCAGGAAATATTAATGATATGCTTGGTTTGCCACAAGAATTAGTTGATAAAGGCATTAAACTTATTTACGATCCAGGTCAGCAAATTCCTTGGCTTAGTGCAGATGATTTAATTCGCATAATTTCGCTTTCACATATTTTCATTTCAAATGATTATGAATTTGAAATGATTTGTAATACAACTAAAAAGACAAAGGCTGAAATCTTAGCAATGTCAAATATTTGCATTACAACTCTAGGTGAAGAGGGTTCAGTTATTCAAGAAAATGGAACTGAAACAAAAATTGGAATTTGTAAGGCAAAACAAATAGTTGACCCTACAGGTTGTGGTGATGCTTATCGCTCAGGACTTATTAAGGGCATGGTAAATGGTTTTGACTTAAAAACATCTGCACAAATTGGAGCTGTTTGCTCAACATACTGCCTTGAAACTTCAGCGCCGCAAGGGCATGAATTTACAATAGCAGAATTTGTTGCTAGATATAAAGAAACTTTTAACGAAGATATTGTTTTATAATAGAGGATAAACATGATAATTTCACAGCAAATGCAAGATTATTTGAAAAATTCATCTTGGATTAGACGTATGTTTGAGGCAGGAATTGCATTAAAGCAAGAGCATGGCGCAGAAAATGTATATGATTTTAGCTTAGGTAACCCTGATTTACCACCACCAGCGCAAGTAGGCACTGCGCTTGAAAAACTCGCTAAAACAGTGAGTGAACCTTTTAGCCTTGGTTATATGCCTAATGGTGGTTTTGTGTGGGCTAGAGAAATGCTTGCAAAATACTTATCAGAAGAGCAGAAGATTGAAGTTTCAATGCAAAATGTAATTTTAACATGCGGAGCTGCTGGTGCTATTAATGCTTTGTTTAGAGCAATTTTAAACCCAGGTGAAGAAGTTATTGCAATTGCGCCTTATTTTGTTGAATATGGTTTTTATGTAGAAAATCATGGTGGTAAGTTAACAAGAGTTAATTCAAAAGCTGATACTTTTGCACTTGATTTAGACGCTATTGAAGCAGCTATTAACGATAAGACACGTGCAATCATTGTTAATAGCCCAAATAACCCAACTGGTGTTATTTATTCTAAGGCTGAGCTTGAAGCCCTAGTTGCCTTGCTTGAGCGTGCAAGAGAAAAATATGGCAGACCAATTTTATTAATTTCTGATGAGCCATACAGATTCTTAGCTTTTGATGAGGTTGAAGTTGCACCAATTTTACCTTTATATGCTTATTCAGTTGTAATTGGTTCATTTTCAAAGAATTTATCATTAGCAGGAGAGCGTTTAGGTTATTTATCAACTTCACCTCTTTTAAGTAATGAAGAACTTGAGCCACTTATGGGTTCATTAATAATGACAAACCGTATCTTAGGCTTTGTAAATCCTCCTGTTATTGGTCAACATATCATGGCAGAATCTTTATATAGCCCTGTTGATGCAAATATTTATAAAAAACGCCGTGATGCAATGGCAGAAGTTTTAAGTGCTGCTGGCTATGAATTTGAAATGCCAAAAGGTGCTTTTTACTTCTTCCCTAAAGCACCTGGTGGAGATGATGTAAAATTTGTTTCAAAATTACTTGAACAACGTATTTTAGGCGTGCCTGGCAGTGGATTTGCTGGTCCTGGGCATTTCCGCTTAACTTTCTGTGTGAATGAAAATGTTATTTACAATTCAGCAGAAGGTTTTAAAAAAGCAATTAAAAGCATGTAAAAAATGGAGTTAATATGGAATTTTTACCTATTAAAAGAGCGCTTTTAAGCGTAACAGACAAAAGCTCCTTAACAGATTTAGCTAAAATGTTAGTTGAAAAAGATGTTGAGCTTATTTCTACCGGTGGAACTTTAAAAGCCCTCGAGCAGGCAGGTTTTAAAGTAACTCCTGTTAGTGATATTACTGGATTTCCTGAGATTTTAGGTGGTCGTGTAAAAACACTCCACCCACATATCCATGGTGGTATCTTAGCTGATAAAGATAATCCTGAGCATTTGAAAACCTTAGAAGAATTTAAAATTAAGCCAATTGATTTAGTTTGTGTTAATTTATATAATTTTGCATCTGCAGTTGATAAGCAATTATCACTTAAAGATGCTATTGAGGAAATTGACATCGGTGGACCTTGCATGCTTCGTGCAACAGCTAAAAATTTCCACAGTATGACAGTTTTACCAGAAATTGCAGCATATGGTGAATTTATGGAAGAATTTAAGGCAAATGATGGTAAAATCAGCCTTGGATTTAGACAAAAAATGGCTGCTCGCACTTTTGCTTTAACTTCTGACTATGACAAGATGATTACTGGATATCTTCAGTGAGTCAAATAGCTTGTATTGCCATTTCATTTGAGGGTGCAAAGCTTGCTCGTAAGCTTTGTGCCTCTCATGGTGGCAAATACAAGCTTTTTGTTTTAGCTGATTACGCACAAGAAAACGAAAAAGCTTTTACAAATTTAAAAGACTTTGTAAGTGAAAATTGGCATAAATTTAGTGGTTTTGCATTTGTTTGCAGTCTTGGTATTGTTGTAAGAATCATTGCAAAGCATTTAAAACATAAGGCTCAAGACCCAGCAGTTGTAGTGTGCGATCAAGCAGGGAACTTTGTCATTAGCGTTTTGTCAGGTCATCTTGGTGGAGCAAATGAACTTAGTTATGAAATAGCTAATATGTTGGGTGCTACTCCAGTTATCACAACTGCAACTGATGTTAGCGGTATAAAGGCTATTGATTTAATTGCAAAAGAAAATAAACTTTCGTTTTCTGATTATTCAGAAATTAAAAATATTAATAAAGCTTTGCTAGATAATAAAGAAATTGCTCTTTACGATGAAAATTGCTTTTTAAAGGTTTTTCCTAATTATTTTCGCAAGATAGACAGACTTAACTTTGATGAAAATTTACCAAGTGTCAGTATTACTTTAAGTACTACAAAAAAACGAGAAAATTTACTGCGTTTACACCCCTACATAATCCATATTGGAATTGGTTGTAAAAAAAATATTTATTTTGAGCCATTAGCAGAAAAAACCTTTGAAACACTAGAAAATTTGAATATCGATATAGCTTGTGTTGCCGGGATTCATAGTATTGACTTAAAAGCTGAAGAAAATGCCTTGCATAAACTTGCTAAGTGTTTTAAATTGCAGTTGAAAACTTGGGATAGAAATTTACTAGCAAGCTATGATGTGCCAAATAAGTCCTTAAAAGCTGCGAAGCTTTTAGGTGTTGAGCAAATAAGTGTTTGTGAGGCAGCAGCTTTGTGTGGTGCTGGTGCAAATAGCAAGTTAATTTTAGAAAAACAAAAGCATGGCGACTTTACGCTTGCAATAGCAATGGAAAATATATGTTAAAAGTAATTGGAATTGGACCTGGTGATATAAATTGTTTTAGTTTACAGGCGATTGACGCGATTAAGGAAGCTGATGTTGTCGCTGGGTATAAACTTTATATTGAGCAAATTCCAAGTGACTTATTACAAGGTAAAAAAATAATTTCAAATTCAATGATGCAAGAAATTGATAGGTGTAATGAAGCCTTAGATTGTGCTTGCAATGGCTTAGAAACAGTCTTAGTTTGTTCTGGTGATTCAGGTGTTTATGCTCTTGCGTCATTAGTTTATGAGTTAAATTTTAAGCGTAATTTAGAGCTTGAAATTGAAGTTATTCCAGGTATTCCAGCTTTATGTGCAGCAGCATCATTACTTGGTGCGCCACTTACGCATGATTTTGCATGTATTAGTTTAAGTGACTTGTTAACGCCTTGGGACGTGATTGAAAAGCGTGTAAAGCATGCTCTTGAGGCTGATTTTGTGCTTGTGATTTACAATCCAAAATCTAAAAAACGTAATTGGCAATTTGAAAAAGTACTTGAATTAGCAAAAGAAATTCAAAAAGATGTTCCACTCGGCTTAGTTAAAAATGCATATCGAGATGGACAAGAAACTAAACTTACAAATATTAATGACTTTGATGATTTAGACTTTGTGGATATGTTGACAATAGCGATTATAGGAAGTTCTCAAACTAGCATTTTAGATGATAAAATGGTAACTAGTCGTGGTTATTTACAAAAATACAAGGTGTAAAATATGAATTCAAATAGCGTGATTGAAGTTGTTGCTGGTGTTATTTGGCATGGTGATAAGTTTTTAGCTGCGCAAAGAATAAGAGGAAGTCACTCTGGATTTTGGGAGTTTCCTGGTGGTAAGATTGAACTAGGTGAAAGCCCAATACAAGCTCTTTATAGAGAGTTAGAAGAAGAATTAGACATAAAGGTTGAAGAAGCAAAGTTATGGCGAACAGTTATGCATGAATATGATATAAAAACTGTGCGCCTTTTTGTTTTTAATATTTATAAATATAATGGTGTAATTCGTGCTGTTGAAGGTAACCCACTACTATGGTTGACTGCACAAGATGCTAAAAATATTGAATTTTTAGCTGCTGATGCACCGCTTATTGATGAAATGCTTAGCTAAAATTTAGTGAAAAACAATATTTGCACTTTTTTTGATTTAAGTATAAAATAATTCGATTTCGTTAGCTTATGATTATATTTGCTGTTATTCTAAGTCTAATGTGTTGTAATCATTAAAAAATGTTTGGAGGATATATGCCAATTAAAACTTTTCCAATCGGACCAATTGAAACAAATACATATATTGTTTATAATGAAACTGATGCAGTTATTGTTGATACAGGTGCTGATGCTCGTGGTGGCTTAGTTGATGTTAGAAATTTTATTGACGGTAAGAATTTAAACTTACAGGCTATTTTCTTAACTCATATGCACTTTGACCACGTTTTAGGCGTTGCTGATTTGCTTGAATCTTACCCGAATGCTAAAGTTTATGCCTCAAAGGGTGATGATTTTATTTTACAACCATCTTTTGATTCACGAAGCTCATGGGGAATGCCAACAGTTAAACGCTTTAAATATGAAGATTTAAAAGCTGGTGCTTATAGTGCTGGCAGTCTTGAATGTGAAGTTCGTTTAAGCCCTGGTCACTCACCAGGTGGTGCAGTGATTTATTTTGCTGCTGAAAAGAGTGCTTTCACAGGTGATTCATTATTCTACCGTAGCGTTGGGCGTACTGACTTACCAGGCAGTGATTATAATCAATTAGTTGAATCTTTAAGAACACAAATTTATACATTACCAGAAGATACTGTTGTGTACCCAGGGCATGGTCCTGCGTCAACTGTAGGTGATGAAAAAAGATTAAACCCATATATTAAATATCAATAAAACGGAGCATTTATAATGAGCAAGATTAATAAGGTTGTTCTCGCTTACTCAGGGGGACTTGATACTTCTGTTATTTTAAAATGGTTACAACAAACTTATAATTGTGAAGTTGTGACAATGACAGCTGACCTTGGTCAAGAAGACGATTTAGACGGCGTTGATGAAAAAGCGTTTAAAACAGGCGCAACTAAAGCTTATATTGAAGATTTACGTGAAGAATTTGCAAAAGATTATGTATTTCCAATGCTTCGCTCTGGCGCAATTTATGAGGGTAAATATTTACTAGGCACATCAATTGCTAGGCCTTTAATCACCAAACGACTTGTTGAAATCGCTAGAGCAGAAGGCGCACAAGCTATTGCTCACGGTGCTACAGGTAAAGGTAATGACCAAGTGCGTTTTGAATTTGCGGCAGCAGCGCTTGCACCTGATTTAAAAGTTATTGCTCCTTGGCGTGAGTGGGATTTATTATCACGTTCTATTTTAAATAAATATGCTGAAGATAATGGTATTCCAGTTTCTTCATCAAATAAACGCTATAGCATGGATAGAAATATGCTTCACTGTAGCTTTGAAAGTGCTGAACTTGAAGATCCATATAATGAACCAGAACTTGGCTCATATTTAATGGCTGTTCCAGTTGAACAAGCGCCAAATGAGCCTGAATATATCACTATTGACTTTAAACATGGCGATCCAATTGCTTTAAATGGTCAAGAAATGAGCCCTGCAACTTTGATTATGACTCTCAACAAAATAGCTGGCAAGCACGGTATTGGTCGTGTTGATATGGTTGAAAATCGCTATGTAGGCATTAAATGTCGTGGAGTGTATGAAACACCTGCAGGCACAGTGCTTTATACAGCAGGTCGTGATCTTGAGGGCGTTTGTCTTGATCGTGAAAGTGTAAATTTGCGTGATTCACTTGTGCCTCGTTATGCAGCATGTGTATATAATGGTTACTGGTTTGCTCCAGAGCGTGAAGCAATGCAGGCACTTATGGATAAAATTCAAGAAAGAGTTAATGGAACTGTACGCTTAAAATTATATAAGGGTAATGCTTGGGTAGTTGGTAGAAAGTCACCGAACTCATTGTATGATGCTGAACTTGCAACTTTTGAAGAAGATGATGTTTATGATCATAAAGATGCAGCAGGTTTTATTCGCTTGAACAGCTTACGCATTAAAGGCTATAAGAAGATATAACGGAAATTATTATGGCAGATAAAAAATTATGGGGTGGCAGATTTTCCTCAGGCACTGATTCAAATGTTGAAGAATATACTGAATCTATTAGCTTTGATAACATCATGTATAAGCAAGACATTGCAGGCTCAAAAGCACACGCTGCAATGCTTGCAAAACAAGGTGTTTTAACTTTGGAAGAAGGGCAGGCTCTTAGAAACGGCTTAGATGAAGTTGAAAAAGAAATTGCTGAAAATAGATTTGACTGGAAGAAAGAGCGTGAAGATGTTCATATGAATATAGAAGCTCGCTTGACTGAACTTGTTGGTGATGTTGGGAAAAAACTTCATACAGCTAGAAGTCGTAATGATCAAGTAGCGCTTGATTTTAGGCTTTTTGTTTCTGATTCTTTGCGCAATTGGAAGAATTTGCTTGCAAATTTAGTTGAGGTTTTGACAAAGGTAGCAGAGGATAATCGCTATGATTTACTTCCAGGCTTTACTCATTTGCAACCTGCGCAACCTATTAGCTTAGCTCAACATTTCTTAGCCTATGCCTTTATGTTTAAGCGTGACTATGCAAGAGTTTGCCAAGCAGAAGAAAGAGCTAGGATTTGCCCTCTTGGAGCTGGTGCTATTGCTGGTACTACTTATCCTATTGACCCAAGCCAAGTAGCACAAGAGCTTGGAATGTATGGTGTTTTTGATAATAGTATGGACGCTGTTTCTGACCGTGACTTTGTTCTTGAAGCTCTGTTTTGTGCAAGTGTTAGCATGATGCATTTATCACGTCTTTGTGAAGAGCTTATTATTTGGGCAAATCCAGCTTTTGGTTATGTGTTTTTGCCAGATGGTTATGCAACAGGATCATCAATGATGCCGCAAAAGAAAAATCCTGATGTTGCGGAAATTATGCGTGGTAAAGTTGGTCGTGTTTACGGTGATTTATTTGCACTTTTAACAATTATGAAAGGTTTACCTCTTACATATAATCGTGACTTGCAAGAAGATAAAGAGCCATTTTTTGATGCAAATAAGACTGTTTCAAAATCTCTTGCAATCATGGCAGATATGTTAAAAGCCTTGGAATTTAACAAGCCACGAATGAAGCAAGCTTTAGCTGTTGGATTTTTAAATGCAACTGAACTTGCAGACTACTTAGTTGTTAAGGGTATGGCGTTTAGAGAGGCGCACCATGTAACTGGTTCTGCTGTTGGTTTAGCAGAGAAAAAAGGTGTTAGTCTAGAAGAATTAAGCTTAGATGAGTTTAAGCAACTTTCAGACTTAATAACAGAAGATGTTTATGAAGTACTTGATTATGCTAAGGCAGTTGAGCGTCGTAATAGTAACGGTGGCACTGGGCAAGAGTCAATTTCAAAACAATTAGCAACATTACAAGCTTGGGTAAAAGAATGTATGTAGTTACTGGCGGAGCAGGCTTTATAGGTAGTGCTTTTGTTTGGCGTTTAAACCATGCTGGCATTGACGATATTTTAATTGTTGATAATTTAGCTAGTACCGAAAAATGGAAAAATTTGGTACCGCTTAAATATGCTCATTATATGCACCGTGATGAATTTTTTGCTGAGGTTTCAACTGGTAAATTAAGTGTTGCTAATAAAATTGATGCGGTGATTCACATGGGAGCATGTTCTGCCACAACAGAGCGTGACGCTGATTTTTTAATGCGAAACAACTTGCATTATACCCAAAAATTATGCAAATTTGCTTTAGAGCATGGAGCAAGATTTATTACTGCAAGTAGTGCTGCAACTTATGGTGGTGGCGAGCATGGATTTTCTGATGATATAAATGAAATTGATGTTCTTTCACCGTTAAATATGTATGGTTATTCTAAGCATTTATTTGATTTATGGGCTAAGCGTGAAAAATTATTTGATGAACTTGTGAGTTTAAAGTTTTTTAATGTTTATGGTCCAAATGAATATCATAAAGCAGACATGCGAAGCATGATATGTAAAGCTGTTGAGCAAATTAGAAGTGAAGGTAAATTACGTTTATTTAAATCAGATCGTCCTGATTATATTGATGGCGGTCAAGTACGTGATTTTATATATGTTAAGGACTGTGTAGAAATTATGTGGTATCTTTTAAATAATAAAGATACCAATGGCTTGTTTAATATTGGAACTGGCAATGCTCGTTCTTGGAAAGACTTAGCCTTAGCTGTTTTTGATAATATGCAGATTGAGCCAAATATTGAATATATTGATATGCCAGAAGCTTTAAAAGGTAAGTATCAATATTTTACTCAAGCTAAGATGTCTTGGCTTAATAAAGAGAATTATGAGCACGAGTTCTATTCACTTGAAAAAGGCATCGGCGATTATTTGCAAAATTATTTGTTGAAAGATTACACTTATTTAACTGTGTGAGGAAAGAAGTATGAGCCAAAAAATGTATAACATTGGCTTTATTGGCTGTGGCAATATTGGTAGTGCTTTAATGTCAGGATTACTTAAAAGACAAGAGCATAAACTCGGTGCATTTGACGTGAATAATGCTGCCTTGGATAGAGTTTGTAGGCTTGGAGCGCGTGAATATACAAGCAACTCTGCTGTTGCTAAAAACTCTGAAATCATTGTTTTAGGTGTAAAACCATATCAAATTCGTAATGTTCTTTTAGAAATAAAAGATGAGCTTACACCTGAAAAGATTATTGTTTCTACTGCTTCAAGTATTGAAATTGATTTTATTTCAAAAGCAATTGATTATGTTTGCCCTGTAGTTAGAGTTATGCCAAACACTATGGCTAGCATTGGTTTTGGGGTTTTTGCTATATGTTATGATGATAAAATCAGTAAAGAAAATCAAGACAGCTTAGAATCCATTTTCGGAGCACTTGGAACAGTTGTTAAGTTAAAAGAAGATAAATTACACGCATTTACTGCAATTTTAGGTTGTGGGCCTGCTTATGTATTTTACTTTATGGACGCAATTGCTGAATCTGCAGTTAGTCTTGGTTTCACACGTTCACAAGCTTCTGATTTAGTAACACAATTGTTTACTGGCTCAGCAAAACTCGCATTTTTGCGCAAAGATAGTTATGCTGATTTGCGTGAAGAGGTATGTTCGCCTGGTGGTGTAACAATTTCAGCAATTAACCATATGGATCGCACAGCAATTCGTGGTAATATTATCGACTCTGTGTTTAAAGCTTATGAAAAAGATAAGGCTCTAGCAGAAGAGCTTCAAAAAGATAACTAAAAAAGATTATTGATTATATAAAGGATTAGTATGAACGAATTTCCAAGAATGCACCGCCTACCGCCATATGTGTTTGCTGTTGTTTCTGAACTCAAACAAGAAATGCGTAGGCAAAATATAGATATTATTGATATGAGTATGGGCAATCCTGATATGCCGACACCACCACATATTGTTGATAAGCTTTTAGAAGCCTCAACTAAGGGTGTTAACCATCGTTATTCAGTTTCACGTGGTATTCCAAATTTGCGTAAAGCTATTTGTGATATGTATAAACGCCGTTACGATGTCGATCTTGATCCTAATACTCAAGCAGTTGCAACGATGGGTGCAAAAGAAGGCTTTTCTCACCTATGTTTGGCGATGCTTTCACCTGGTGATGTTGTTTTTACTCCTGATCCTGCTTATCCAATTCATACCTATGCACCAATTATTGCTGGTGCTGATGTTAGACGTATTCCTATTGGGCAAGGTCGTGATTTTTTTGAAGATTTATTAATTGCAACTCAGCAAACTTGGCCAAAGCCAAAGCTTTTAATTATTAACTATCCGCATAATCCAACTACAGAATTAACTGATATGGAGTTTTTCGATAAAATAGTTGCTTTTGCTAAAGAACATAAGATTTGGGTTATTCATGATTTAGCTTATTCTGATCTTGTATTTGATGGATATGAAGCACCAAGTTTCTTGCAAGCAAAGGGTGCAATTGATGTTGGTGTTGAATTTTATTCAATGACAAAAGGTTATTCGATGGCTGGTTGGCGTGTTGGTTTTTGTGTTGGTAATCAAGAATTAGTACATGCTTTAACTAGAATGAAGAGTTATCTTGATTATGGTATTTTCCAACCAATCCAAATTGCTTCGACAGTTGCACTTAATGGTGATTACGATTGCGTTCGTGAGATTAGCGATACTTATCAAAAGCGCCGTGATGTTTTAATTGAGGGTTTAAATAGAGTTGGTTGGGAGATAGAGCCACCAAAGGCAACTATGTTTGTCTGGGCACAAATTCCTGAAGAATTCAGAAAACTTGGCTCAATAGAATTTTCAAAATTATTACTGAAAGAAGCTCATGTTGCTGTTTCACCAGGTATTGGCTTTGGTCAAAATGGTGACGAATATGTTCGTTTTGCTCTAATTGAAAACGAACAACGCACTCGCCAAGCAATCAAAGGCATTAAAAAACTTTTAGGTGGAGCATAGTAGACTAATGACAGATAAGAAAAAGTTTTACATTGGCTTAGCTGGTTTTGGCACTGTTGGCAGTGGCGTTGTTAATTTAATTCTTGAAAATGCCGAAGATGTTTATAGGCGCACTGGTTGTGAGCTTATCATTAAAAAAATAGCAGAGCCTAATGCTAAGCGTTTAGAGGGTGTAAAATTACCTAAAAATGTTGAAATATGTTCTGATGCAATGGAACTTATTGAAGATAAGGATTTAGATTTACTGATTGAATTAATCGGTGGAACTGGTATTGCAAAAGCATTTATTTCAAAAGCCTTAGAAAATAAGTTTAATATTGTAACTGCTAATAAGGCACTTTTAGCAGAACATGGTACAGAACTTTTTACAAAAGCTGATGCAAATAATGTGTCAATTAGGTATGAAGCTGCGATTGCTGGTGGAATTCCAATTGTGCAGACTTTGCGTGAAAGTTTAGCGGGTAATAAAATTCAGTCAATTTTGGGTATTTTAAACGGCACATCAAACTTCATCTTATCTGAAATGACAAGCGCAGGTGATTATTTTGATACTGCACTAGAAAAAGCTCGTGAGGCTGGATATGCCGAAGCTGACCCTAGCTTAGATATTGATGGGCACGACACAGCTCATAAACTCTCGCTTTTGATTCGTCTTGCTTGGGGTGTTGAATATCCATATGAAAAATTGCTTGTGCAAGGTGTGCGCAATATTAATAAAATGGATATTGATTTTGCGCGTGATTTTGGGTATCGTATTAAGCTACTTGGTCAAGCAAATATTGTTGATGGTAAAATTGAAGCAGGTGTATTTCCTACTTTAGTTAATCATACCTATTTACTTGCAAGAGTTGGCGGAGCTTATAATGCTGTTCGTGTTGAAGGAAATGGCGTTGGGCCTTTATTTTTGCATGGACTTGGTGCAGGCAGTCTAGCTACTGCTAGTGCTGTTTTATCAGATATAATTGCTCTTGCTCGTGATATTGACATTGCGCAAACAGGGTTTATTACAAAGAATGAGATAGCAGAAATTGTTAAAGCAGAAGATGTGAAATCTCCTTGGTATTTACGTTTTAATGTTTCAGATACAAAGGGTCGTCTTCGTGATTTAGCAGGTGCCTTGGCTGATGAAGATGTTAGCATTGCACAAGCTATCCAGCGTGGTGAATTTGATGGTGGCGTACCACTTGTTTTTACAACTCATATTGCTTCTGCTGGTGCAATTAGTCGTGCTGTAGAAGCTATGAAAAATAAAAACTTGTTGCTTGGTGATGCTGTTTGTTATAGAATCATGTAATAAAATCTGAGGTGAATATGTTTGGTGGAATTGGAATGCAAGAGCTTTTAATTATTTTAGTAATAATTTTAATAATTTTTGGTGCTAAAAAATTGCCAGAAATTGGTGGTGGTCTTGGTAAAGCAATTAAAAACTTCAAGCGTTCACTAAGTGAGCCTGATGAAGTAGATATTACACCTAAAGATAAAGATGACAAAGGGGTATAAGTATGAAAGTTGAGCAACTCTCCATTTTTTTGGAAAACGAAGCAGGTAGGCTTTCTGAGGTTACTAATGCTTTAGCCGTAAATAACATTAATATTAGAGCCTTATCCTTAGCTGATACTTCTGATTTTGGGATTTTGCGCATTATAGTTGATAATACTGAAAAAGCTAAACAAGCATTAAAAGACGCAGGACTTACAGTAGGTGTTACGCCTGTTGTAGCTGTTAAGGTTGCTGATGTGCCTGGAGGCTTAGACAATGTTATGCAACTTTTAAGCAAAAAAGATATAAACGTTGAATATATGTATGCATTTGTAGATCATACTTCAAAAAATGCATCATTAATTTTACGCTTTGATAAAGTAGATGAGGCAATAGAATTTTTAAAAGAAAACAACATTGAAATGATTACAGCGAAACAAATTTCAATGTAATTTGAATATGAGGCTAACAAAATGATTAAAGATTCACTTATTAAAGAATTTGAAGCTATACTAGGCAAAGAATATGTTTTAACTGGCGAAGCTGATCGTCAAGTTTTTTCATATGATGCAACAGCAATGGCACCAGTTATGCCAGCAGCTGTTTTGTTTCCAACTTCAACAGAGCAATTAGCTAAAATTATTCCATTATGTTATGAGAATGATTTACCAATTACAGTTCGTGGCGCAGGTACTTGTTTATCTGGTGGTGCGACTCCTGATAGCTCTGATACTATTGTTATTTCAACAACTAATCTTAATAAAATTTTAGAAATTCATGAAAATGATCTTTATGCAGTTGTTGAGCCTGGTGTTGTTACACAACATTTTGCGAATGAAGTTACAAAGCGTAAATTATTTTATCCTCCAGATCCAGGTTCACAGTCAATTTCTACCTTAGGTGGTAACGTTGCTGAAAATGCAGGTGGTCTTCGTGGTTTAAAATATGGTGTAACGAAAAATTACGTCATGGGTATGGATTTTTATGATTTTGAGGGTAACCTTGTTTCCTGTGGTTCACGCACTGTAAAATGTGCAACGGGTTATGACTTACCGGCACTTATGGTTGGATCTGAAGGAACACTTGGTGTTATTTCAAAATTAATTTTAAAATTAATTCCACCGCCAAAAGCCTCAAAAGCAATTATGGCAATTTTTGATACAAGCCAAGCTGCTGCAGAAGCAGTTGCAGGTATCATTGCTGCGCATATTGTTCCTTGTACTTTAGAATTTATGGATAAAATGGTTATCAACTGTGTTGAAGGTCATGCAAAAGTTGGTTTCCCTCTTGATGCAGAAGCTGTTCTTTTAATTGAAGTTGATGGTCACCCAGCTCAAGTTGAAGAAGAAGCCATTATTATAGAAAAGATTCTTAAATCTTGTAAGGTTCGCTCAGTTAAAGTTGCTAAAGATGATGCTGAAAAAGAAGGACTTTGGGAAGGTAGAAGAAGTACCTTTGCAGCGCTTTCAAGAATGTGTCCATCTATTTTAGCTGAAGATGTAACTGTTCCACGTTCTAAAGTTCCAGAAATGCTTGCTTCAATTTATGAAGCATCTGAAAAATATGATATTCCGATTGCTGTTTGTGGTCACGTTGGTGATGGTAATATGCACCCAAATATCTTATATGATATGAGAGATAAGAGTGTTGTTGAGCGTGTTGAAAAAGCTGCTGATCATATGTTTTTAGCGGCAATTGAGCATGGTGGAACTTTATCAGGTGAACACGGTATTGGCACTGCAAAAAAACCATGGATGGAAAAAGGCGTTGGCATGAATAATATTATTTTCTCACGTCGCTTACGTAGAGCTGCTGACCCTAAAGGCTTATTCAATGCGCTTAAGGTTGCTGGGGTTTAATTATGTCTGATTTACAAAAATTAGCCGATTCCTTTAAGGCTTTTGATGATGATTTAATTAAATGTATGCGCTGTGGTTTTTGCCAAAATCATTGTCCTGTATACACAGAAACTAAGATGGAATTTGATGTTAGTCGTGGTAAGGTTGCCTTATTAAGCGGTATGGCTGATAAATTATTCACTGATGCAAAAGGTATGGCAGAGCGTCTTGAAAGATGCTTACTTTGTGGCTCTTGTTCTGCAAATTGTCCTTCAGGTACTCCTTCTGTTGAATTATTTATTCAGGCTAGAAAATTACTTGGACAATATTTAGGCTTATCACCAATTAAAAAGGTGATTTTCAGAGCCTTACTACCTAATCCTAAGGGCTTTAGTTTAGCTCTTAAGGCTAGTTCATTTTGCCAAGGTTTAGTGTTTAGAAAAAATGTTGACAGTGCACAAGAAACTTCAAGTATTCCACTTTTAAAACCATTTTTGGGCGATAGACATATTAGACCGCTTGCAAGCAAATCTTTACATGAAGAAAATGCAAGAGATAGTTTATCTGGTTTAAGCGGACTTAGAGTCGCATTTTTTCCAGGGTGTATGGTTGATCATATGTATGTTTCAGTTGGTGAGGCTTGTTTAAAAGTTTTAGATCATCATAGCGTTGGTGTGTTTTTACCAGAGAATTTTGCATGCTGCGGTATTCCATCGCTTGCTTCTGGTGACCATGATGGTTTTAATAAGCAACTTCAGCAAAACTTAGACGTTTTATATGATGTGAATTATGATTACCTTATCACTCCATGCGGAAGCTGTACGTCAACAATTAAAGAATATTGGCACAAATTTGGAGTATTAACACCACAACAAGTAGAAAAAGTTAAAGAAATTGCTGCTAAAACAATGGATATTAACCAATTTTTAGTTGATGTTTTAGGTGTTAAAAAAGTAGAAAGTAATGATGCTGCAGTAAGTGTAACTTATCATGATTCTTGCCATTTAAAGAAATCGCTTAATGTTAGCTCACAACCTCGTGAGTTAATTTGTGCGAGTGCTGACTATAAATTAACTGAAATGGAAGATAGTGATAAATGTTGTGGTTGTGGTGGTAGTTTTAATATTTTCCACTATGACTTATCAAAGAAAATTGGTGAGCGTAAGCGTAAAAATATTGTAAATACTGGTGCTGAGATCGTTGCAACATCTTGCCCTGCGTGTATGATGCAATTAAATGACACTTTATCGAAAAACAGTGATGAAGTTAGGGTTAAGCATAGTATTGAACTTTATGCTGAATCGCTTTAATAATAAATTAATTAATGTTGTCAAAAGGAGATTCTGTGAGCCAAAAAAATCTTGTGCAAAGTGTGCAGAGAGCTTTGAGTATTATAGAGCTTTTAGGTGAAAAAGGTGAACTTGGCGTAACTGAAATTGGAGAGCGATTACAGCTTGATAAAAGCACAGCTTTTCGTCTTTTGGCAACATTAAAGCATAGTAACTTTATTGTTCAAAATAAAATTAATAGCAAATATTCAAATAGTTATAGATTATTTGAACTTGGACAAACTGTTTTACATAAAACAGATTTAATAACAAGAGCATATCCATATATGCGTGATATTTCAATAAAAACAGGTGAAACTGTTAACCTTGCAATTCGTGAGGGAAGTGAAGTTGTTTATATTGAAAAAATTGAAACTGATGATATCTTAAAGGTTTCAATGAACTTAGGTCAGCGCAAGCCAATGTATTGTACTGCAGTTGGCAAGGCGCTCCTTTCGCATTTACCAAGTGAAGTTGTATATTCGCTTGCCAATAAATTTGAATATGTTCCGTTTACTCCTTCAACTATCACGAATAAAGAAGACTTGCTTGAAGAAGTAAAAGAAATTAAAGTTAAGGGCTATGCTACTGATGATGCAGGACATTTTCCAGGAATTTACTGTGTAGCAGCACCTCTTTTAAATACTAAAAATGAGGCAGTTGGTGCAATTGGTATCTCAATACCAAAGTTTAAATTAGATGCTGATCCAAATAAACTTGATTTTTGCATTGAAACCTTGCTTGAACGTACGAAAAGCTTTTCAAATTATTTTCTTGGTGTGAAATAGGAGATTTAAATGGCATTTCATGCAATTATACCATCACGCTATAGCTCAACTCGTTTACCTGCAAAGGCTTTGGCAGATATTTGTGGAAAGCCAATGTTTTGGCATGTTTACAATCAAGCAAATAAGTGTAAATCTTTAGAATCAATTCACCTAGCAACTGATGATGAAAGGATTTTTGAAGCAGCCACCAAGCTTAATGTACCAGTTTTAATGACAAATCCTGACCATCAAAGCGGTACTGATAGGGTGTTTGAAGCAGCCACAATTTTAAACTTGCCAGATGATAGCGTTATTGTTAATATACAAGGTGACGAACCTTGCCTTGATCCCATTATGCTTGATGAGCTTATAAGTCCATTTATTGATAATTCTATAAATGTAAGTACTTTAGCCACTAAAATTACTGCTGAACAAGCAAATATTTTTAGTCAAGTCAAGGTGGTTTTAGATAAAAATGATTTTGCCATATATTTTTCACGTTCAAAAATTCCTTATAGTCAAAATGAGTCTGATGTTGAATATTTAGGGCATATTGGACTATATGCCTTTAGAATGGCAAGTCTAAAGAAATTTGTTAGTTTAGATGTTTCACGCTTAGAAAGCCAAGAAAAACTTGAGCAATTGCGCTTACTTGAAAATGGTATAAAAATTAAAGTTGTTGAAACAGAGTTACATAGCTTGGGGGTTGATACTCCTGAGGATTTAGAAACAATTCGACGTAAAATGAGTGAGAATTATGGACGCATACTTAGCTCTTGAAGATGGATTTATTTTAAAAGGTAAATCATTTACTGGGGAATGTGATTCTTGTGGAGAGGTAATTTTTAACACTGGTATGACAGGTTATCAAGAAGTTTTAACAGACCCATCATATACAGGTCAGATGATTTGCATGACTTATCCTTTAGTTGGTAATTATGGCATCAATGAAAAAGATGTTGAGTCAGAAAGGGTGCATGTAAGTGCTTTGATTGTTAAAGAATGTTGTAAAATACCTGCTAACTGGCAAGCGAATGAGTCATTACCTGATTATTTAAAGCGTCATAATATTGTTGGTATTGAGGGTATTGATACTCGTGCTTTGACAACACATTTACGCACACATGGTGCACTTAGTGGTGTTATCAGTACAAAAATTAGCGATGAAAAAGAGTTAGTTAAAATGGCTCAAGCTGTTCCAAAAATGGCGGGACAGAATTTAGTTTGTAAGGTCAGCCCCGATTATGCTTGGCGATTAGAAAATAATAAAATAGTAAAAATCAGCTTTGAGCAAGATGGCACTTACAAATGGCAAAATTCAAATAAAATTAAATTAGCAGTTTTTGATTTTGGTATTAAATGGAATATCATCAGACTCTTAGAAGCACAAGGTTTTGAGGCAATAATGTTTCCATCAACTGCCAAGGCTAGTGAAATTATTGCATCTGGTGCTAGTGCACTTTTCTTGTCAAATGGACCTGGAGATCCAGAAGTATTAACTGATATCATTTGTAATATTAAAGAATTAGTTGGTAAAATGCCAATTGCTGGTATTTGCCTTGGGCATCAACTTCTATGTCTAGCTTTAGGTGGTAAAACATATAAGCTTAAATTTGGTCATCACGGTTTAAATCACCCTGTTAAAGATTTGCAAACAGGGAAAATTGAGATTTCTTCTCAAAACCATGGTTTTTGTGTTAATTTAGATGGTGTTAATGATGTTGAAGCAACTCATATAAATTTAAATGATGATACACTTGAGGGCTTTAAACATACAAAGCATAAAATTATTGCTGTGCAGCACCACCCAGAGGCAAGTCCAGGACCAAATGATTGTCAAACATTTTTTGATAATTTTAAGGCAATGATGTAGTTTTTTAGTATATAATCACCGCTTGGTTGTAAAAAAAAGGATTTTATATGTCAGATCTAAGTAAAGCACGTCAGCAAATTGGGCAAATACGTACAATGCTAAAGCAAGGAAAAGTTCAGCCAGCCGTACAAGCCTTGCATAGTAATTTAGTTACTATTTTAAAAACACCACTAATGAAATCAGAGCGTGATGAATTTGAAAATATGGTTGATGACGCGGTGTTTGTACTTGCAACTGATGCTGAGATAAAACGCATTTATCCAAATGAAATCAATTATGTGCGTGGTGAAGAGCGTGAGCTTTTAGAAGTTTTAAGAGAAATTCTTTCAACTTTTGACTCAAGCATATTAGATGCTGCAAATGAAGCCTTGAGAATGCAAGAAGAGCGTAAGCGGCAAGCTCTAATTGATGCTGAAAATGCTTATAATGCTGGTGATGAGCAAAAATGTCGCGAAATTTTAAATCGCATGGCACGTGAATACAGAGAAGATGCAAAATATCTTGGTGAGATAGGTACCGTATGCATTAAACTCACCATGTATGATGATGCGGTTGCACATTTAGAGCGTGCTTTAGAATTAGATCCAGAATTAGTCTATTTATATAACCAAATCGGAATCGCACTTCGTAAAGTTGGTAAGTATGATGTTGCCGAAAAATATTATCTTAAGGCATCACAATACTTAACACGAGATCCTAATTTATTTTTTAACTTAGGTCGCGTATATGTAGATTGGAAAAAATGGAAAAAAGCTATTGCAGCAGCGAATGGCTCGTTAAAATTAGAACCAACTTTTGTTGAAGCACAAAAACTCTTAAAATATGCAGAGAAAAAACTAAAAGAGCAAGAAGAAGGAAATGTTTAATGTCACAGACAAGTATTGATAAAGCTTATGAACCTAAAAATGTTGAAGAAAAATGGAAAGAGCATTGGGAGAAAAATCAGAGTTTTACTCCTAATTTAGATGATAAAGGTGAAGCTTTTTCAATTGTAATTCCACCGCCAAACGTAACTGGTGCACTCCACATGGGGCACGCACTTAATTTAACTTTACAAGATGTTCTTTGTCGCCATGCAAGACAACTTGGTAAAAATGTATTGTGGGTTCCAGGAACTGACCATGCTGGTATTGCAACTCAAAACGTAGTAGAGCGTCACTTAGCAAAAGAAGGTAAAACTCGCCATGATTTTGGGCGTGAAGCCTTTGTTGAGCAAGTATGGAAGTGGAAAGAAGAATACGGCAATCGTATTATTAATCAAATCAAGGGTATGGGCGCTTCAGTTGATTGGAGTCGTGAACGCTTTACAATGGACGAAGGGCTTTCACAAGCTGTTCGTAAAGTTTTTGTTGAACTATACAATAAGGATTTGATTTATAAAGGTAAATATATTGTAAACTGGTGTGGTCGTTGTCATACTGCTTTAGCTGATGATGAAGTTGAATATCAAAATAACAAGGGTAAACTTTACCATGTTGAGTATAAAGGTGTTGATTCCGACTTTAGCATCGTAATTGCGACAACTCGCCCTGAAACTATTGTTGCTGATACTGCTATTTGTGTTCACCCAGAAGACGAAAGATATGAAAAATTAATTGGCAAATTTGTTTACGTGCCAGTTATTGGGCGCAAAATTCCTATTATTGCAGATAGATATGTTGATAGAGCTTTTGGTACTGGTGCATTAAAAGTAACTCCATGCCATGATCATAATGACTGGATGCTTGGTAAAAATCATAATTTAGAATTTATTCAAGCTATTGATTCTCATGGTATTATGAATGAAGAAGCTGGACCATACCAAGGACTTAGCAAGGAAGATTGTCGCCTTAAGATTGTTGAAGACATGGATAGTGCAGGACAGTTAGTAAAGATTGAAGAGCTTGAAAATAATGTTGGTCATTGCTACCGCTGTAATACAGTTGTTGAACCATTTGTATCTGACCAGTGGTTTGTTGCTTCAACAAAACTAGCTCCGGCTGCTAGACAGGCAGTTCCAGAAAAAACTCAAATTTATCCTGAAACTTGGAGTAAGACTTACTACCAATGGCTTGATAATATTAGAGATTGGTGTATTAGCCGTCAAATCTGGTGGGGTCATAGAATTCCTGCTTGGACTTGTGAAGATTGTGGTGAATTAATAGTAGCAGAGCAAGATCCAACAAATTGTTTAAAATGTAATAGCTCTAAATTAATTCAAGACCCTGATGTACTAGATACATGGTTCTCATCATCAATTTGGCCATTTTCGACTATGGGTTTTCCAGAAAAAACTCGTGAACTTGATACATTCTACCCAACTTCAGTTCTTGTGACTGGCTTTGATATTTTGTTTTTCTGGGTTGCTCGCATGATGATGCTTGGCATTGAAATTATGGACGAAATTCCATTTAAGCATGTTTATATTCATGCTCTTGTGCGTGATGCTCAAGGTAAAAAAATGTCAAAATCAACAGGTAATGTTATTGATCCTCTTGAAATGATTGATAAATATGGCACTGATAGCTTGCGCTTTACCTTAACTGCATTTGCAGCAATGGGGCGTGATATAAAATTAGCTGAAGATCGTATTGAAGGGTATCGTCACTTTATTAACAAGCTTTGGAATGCTTCACGTTTTGTTATGATGAATTTAGATGAAGATGCGCCAAAAGCAATTGATTTATCTAAGGTGACAGCAGTTCATCATGCTTGGATTTTACATAGACTTGAAGAAATCAAGCAAGAAAACAAACAAAATCTTGCAAGCTATAAATTTAATGAAGCAGCACAAGGGCTTTATAAATTTTTATGGAATGAATTCTGTGACTGGTATTTAGAATTAATTAAGCCAGATATGCGCGATGAAGCACGCAAGGCAGAAGCTCAATATGTTGTATTTACAGTATTAAAAGAAATTTTAATTTTATTAAATCCGATTACTCCGTTTGTTACTTCTGAAATTTGGTCAGCCTTACCTGGTGCTAATTCTGAAATTTGTAAGGAACTATTCCCAGAAGAGCGCAGTGCTTGCCTTAAACCAGAATTAGTTGGGCAAATGGAAATGATTCAGCAAAGTATTGTTTCTATACGTACTATTCGTTCTGAGCTTAATATTAGCCCAGGCTACAAATTAACTGTTTTATTGCGTCCTACTAATGATGCGCAAAAGTCAGTTCTTGAAGATAACAGAGAGCTTATAACTGTTATGGCAAAGCTTGGTGGACTTGAGATTGATGCTAATGGTGAAATTCCTAAGGCATCTGCGAGTGCAGTTGTTCAAGGTTGTGAAATTATAGTTCACTTATCAGGTGCTGTTGACTTTGACGCTGAACTTGCTCGACTTGATAAAGAGCTTGGAAAAATCGACAAAGAGCTTGGCGGCTTAAACATGAAGCTTAAAAACGAAAATTATATTGCAAAAGCAAGACCAGAAATTGTTCAGCGTGATCGTGATCGTATTGCAGAGTTAAGCGTTGCAAGAGAAAAATTAACAGTGTTACAAGAACGCTTTAACACCTTAAAATAACATGCTAGAACTTTTAAACATAAGTCATGAATTTCAGATTAAAACAGGCTTTTTAAATGCAAAAGAGCTAAGTTTGCGTGCTGTTGATGATGTTAGTTTAAAAATTATAAAAGGTGAGTGTTTTGGTATAGTTGGTGAATCGGGTTGCGGGAAATCGACCTTAGGTAAAATTGCTGTTGGACTGCTTGAACCAAGTAGTGGCGAAGTAAAACTTGAGGGCAGAGCACTAGAAATTGGTGATGTGCAGATGATTTTTCAAGACCCGTTTTCATCATTAAATCCAAGATTATCTGTTGGTAAATCAATTACTGAACCTCTTAAAAATATTAGTAAAGCCGAAAAACAAGAAAAGCTAAATGAAATATTGCAGTTAATTGGTTTAGATTTAAAGTCCGCAACTCGTTATCCTCATGAATTTTCTGGAGGTCAACGTCAGCGTATTGCAATTGCACGAGCGCTTATAACTCGACCACCTCTTATAGTCTGTGATGAAGCGGTTTCTGCCTTAGATGCTTCTGTTCAAGCTAATATATTGAATTTATTAAATGAACTTCGTGAGTCATTTGATTTGAGCTATGTGTTTATCTCTCATGATTTGGCAGTGGTTAGTTATATGAGTGATCGCATTGCTGTTATGTATCTTGGTAAAATAGTCGAACAAGCTAGTCGAGCTGAATTAATAAACAATCCTCTTCATCCTTACACAGTAGCACTTTTAAGCGCTGCACCTGTGCGTGACCCAAACATGAGGGAAAAACTTCGTAAAGAGCGTCAAATTTTAAAGGGCGAATTACCAAGCCCTTTAGCACCTCCTAGTGGTTGTACTTTTCATCCTCGATGTCCAAAAGTTATGGATATTTGCAAGAAAGAAATTCCAGTACAAAAAAATATTTCTGATAATCATACAGTTTGTTGCCATCTGTATTAAATTTGAAATAGCACATCTTTTAGTTATATCAATATAACATACTGTAAATTATAAAAATATCCTTTTAAAATGTTGACGATATAGAATCACTATGCTAGTCTTTTAAGACTTTTATATAAAATTAAAACTTTAATATTACCTACTTAAAATTTATTGACTTTGTCGAGGTGCACTTATGCAAGTCTATACAGCCTATTCTTATGAACTCGATAATCCAGAGCTTGCAGTTAAGCAACTAATTGAATCACTTCCACTTGAAGCTATAAAAGGAAAAAATGCAGTTGGTATATTGACTGTTCAGACAGATGCCATTGATAGTGGAGTTGTAGCCGCTATCAGCGAAGCTATGCCATTTGATGTAATTGGAATGACAGTTTTTGCATCTTCTGGAGGAAGAGAAGTTGATTTAAGCCTTGTTAGTATGATGGTACTTGTTAGTGACACACTAACTTTTACAACTGCTATTAGTTCTGATTTATCAAATAGTTATAAAGATGAAGTAAATAATTTATACTCTGATATTATGGAAAAAGCGAAGGAAAAACCATCACTTTGTCTAGTCTTTGCTTCATTTTTACGTCACTATCCAGGTCAAGAGCTTGTATCATACCTTTCAGATATTTCTGAGGGAGTACCTATTTTTGGTGGGCTTGCGAGTGATTTTACTTATTTTAGTGATGGTGCCTCTATATTTTGTAATGGTAAAATACTAACTCGTGGCATGGCTCTTTTATGTGTATCAGGCCCTGTAAAAGCTAGTTTTTTATATGCCTCATTACTGCCAGATGAATTACAAAGTAAAGAGTATGTGATTACTAGTTCTCAAGAAAATGTGGTATCAATGGTTAACGATATACCTGTTGCAAATTACCTAGAATCATTAGGTTTTTCAATGGAAGAACTAGCAAAAACAGGTACCGATGTTCCTTTTTTAATTGATTGCCATGATGGAACTGGGCTATTAGCTCGAGAACTTGCTGGTGTAACTGCTGAAAATGCTGTGTTTTTTGGTGGTAATATGCTTCAGGGAAGCTCTATATATATTTCCAGACAAACTTCTGGCTCTGTCATGAGTACGACAAATGAAATGTTACAAGCGATAAAAAGTAAAGAAGATAAATTATGTGGTGTTTTAGCCATGAATTGTTCAGAGCGTAGTGTAATTTTAGCAAGTGATCCTTTGCAAGAAACTAAAAATGCATTAGAGTTAATCGGACCTGAATTACCATGGTTACAATGTTATGTACGTGGTGAAATTTGTCCGGCTTTATTGCAAGATGGTAAGCTTGAGAATAGATTTCATAACTTTACTTTAGTTGCTTGTTTATTCGAAAAAATTGATGCTTAATAATTCTAAGGTGTTTCATGGAAAAAGAACTAGAAAAATTGCGACTTGAAAATAAACGTCTTATACGCCAAAATCAAGCATATGTTGCTATACTTGAACGTGCCAAGGGAAGTATTGAGTCGAGAAGAAATGTTATCTCTGCACTTTTCAAGCAAAAGGAAAAGCAAGACTTATATTTAAATCTTTTGCTTGCACATAATACCGATATAGGAATTATATTTGATGCAAATGGTAAATTCATTAATGCTACAAATAAATTTTTGAAATATATTGATGTAATACATGTTGATAGCTTACAAGGCATGTTTTATGAAAAAATATTTGATAAATTATTGTGTGGCAAGCCAAGCAAAGAGCTAAGAACTGCTTTTAAAAAATGTATTAAAGATAAACTGCCTATTAACATTGAAAAAAGCCTAGAAAAGAATGAAGTTATTACCCATTGGAGTGTAAAATTTACACCTCTTTGGGATAACAATAAAAAATATATGGGTGTTATGGTAATGTGCCATGAAATAACTGATATTATTGACGCAAAAAAAGAAGCAGAAAATGCAAATCGTGCTAAATCTGTTTTTCTTGCAAATATGAGTCACGAAATTCGCACCCCAATGAATGGTATTTTAGGTATTTTACATATTTTAGAGCAATCACAATTAAATGAATCACAAAAAAAGCACTTAGATAAATGTATTTTTTCAGCTGAAAACCTAACACGCATTATAAATGATATTCTTGATTTTTCAAAAATTGAAGCTGGAAAACTAGAAATGGAAGAATATCCATTTACCCTTAAGAGTATTTTTCAAGATGTAAAAGACCTATATGAAGCGGTAAGTAATGATAAAGGTTTAAATTTTAATGTTGAAACAAGTGGTTTTGATGATACTTATATTCTTGGGGACGCTTTACGCTTGAAGCAAATTCTTTTTAACTTTGTGAGTAATGCCATAAAATTTACAGAAAAAGGAACAGTTTCTTTAAAAGTTGAAAGTTCACTTGTGGAGAATAATTTAAATTGTAAGTTTTCAGTTCGTGATACTGGTATTGGCTTGAAGAAAGAGCAAGTGCAAAACTTGTTTTCTGCTTTTTCACAGGCAGATACGTCAATCACTCGTAAATATGGTGGCACAGGCTTAGGTTTAGTTATTTCTAAAAATATCATTAAGCTTATGGGCGGTGATATTTGGGTTGAAAGTGAATTTGGCAGTGGCTCTACCTTTTATTGTACTGCTGACTTTAAGTTAGCTAGTGATTTGGTACTTGCAAGCGAGCAATTTGAAGTTTCAGAGAATAAAATTCAAGTGCAAGCTGAAAAAAAATATCATTTATTGCTAGTAGAGGATAATGATATTAATCAATTTGTTGCTCAGGAAATTTTGCAGTCAATTGGATATACTTTAGATATAGCCAGTCATGGTCAAGAAGCTCTTGAAATGCTTGAAAAAAATACATATGACGCTGTTCTTATGGATATACAAATGCCAGTAATGGACGGATATACAGCAACAAAAATAATTCGCAGTCAAGAAAAATACTCTGAGTTACCTGTCATTGCTATGTCAGCAAATGCAATGGTTGGTGATAAGGAAATAAGCCTTTCCTACGGCATGAATGACCATGTAACAAAGCCAATTAATCCTACTAACCTTGGCAAGGTTCTAAATTACTGGATTTCTCAAAGTAAAAGGTCTTAGTTCTTTTTATTTTATAAATTACAATAAAAAAGGTAAAAGCATTTTTCGATGTTTTT
>CAYJPK010000014.1:0-24631 GCA_964372035.1 uncultured Desulfovibrionaceae bacterium
ATAAAATTAAGCTTTAATTTTATCTAATTCACTCCAAATAAAATTAACACCATGACCTGGATCATTAGGTGCATATGCTAAACCTTCTTCAATTTTAAGTGGTGTTTCAATATAGCGATCAAGCCCAAATCCGTGAGCCTCAAGGTAAACACCATTTGGCACTGCAGATAAGAGGTGAACAGTAATATCATGCGCACCATGGGAAGTTACAGGTAAATTAAACGCTTCTGCTAAGTGGCAAATCTTCATAAATGGAGTTACACCACCACAAGTTGTAACGTCAGGCTCTGGAAAAGATACACCCTCGCTAGCAATAATATGTTTAAAGTCCCAAACAGTACGTAAGTTCTCACCAGTTGCAATTGCAATTCCACCTTCTTTTAAAATCCTAGCATGTCCAGCAATATCATCTGGAATGATTGGTTCTTCAAGCCATTGTAGGGAGAAAGGCGTGAAAGCTTTTGCAGCTTTAATTGTGTAATCTACAGTCCACTTCATGTTTGCATCAACCATAAGTGGGAAATCCGCACCTAAAAATTCACGCATATTTTTTACACGTTCAACGTCTTCTGATAATTTATCACGTCCAACCTTCATTTTGATAGCTCTAAAACCTTTTGCAAGATTATCTTCAGTCTGGCGTAATAATTTATCCATTGGGTAATATAAATCAATGCCGCCAGCATAACAGCTAACTTTATTATCATGACCACCAAGCAAGTTCCAAAGTGGTAATTTTGCTTTTTTAGCTTTTAAATCCCAAAGAGCCATATCAAAGGCAGCAAGAGCAAAAACAGTTGGTCCACCACGACCACCATAGTGGAGTTGCCACCAAACTTTTTCCCATAATCTTTCAATGTGATCGGCTTCTTCACCAACTACTAAAGCTGGAAATTCTCTTGTCAAAAGAGCATCAATAGCACAGCCGTTATAACCACAAGTATAAGTATAACCAACGCCCTCAGCACCATCTGCATCACGCACAATAACAGTATTTAATTCAAATTCAGCCATATGACCGTGCATGCTATCGCTAACTGCTTGTTCAAGCGGAACACGGTAATAACCAGGAGTAATTGAAACAATTTTAGCCATGACAATACCTCAAAAATTAAAATTATGTTTTAATTCAACATGGATATAACTATAGATAAAATATATTTTTTTTACAAGCAAAATATGTATATTTTATCAAATATTTGTTTTAAATTCTTTTCCCTGCCATGTGTTATTATTTAACAATTCAGTATAAATTTTATTGTTTGTATCACGACTTCTCCAAGCCCAATCAGGAGCTAATAGTTCATTTGCTGCGGGATCACTTGTGGTGCGGTGAATTATAATATGTGGAGGAATTTTTGGCAAAGTTTTCGCTAGTAGTTTTGCATATTCATCTTGGCTAAGCGGTGAATATTGTTCATTTATATACATTTTTGCAAGTTCAGTATTATGACAAACATATAGGCTATGAAATTTGATACCACTTATTGGAAGTTTACAAGCTTTTTCAACGCTTTGCATGAAATCTTCATGGCTTTCATTTGGTAGTCCAGCAATAAGATGTACGCAAGTCTTTAAATTCAGCCGTGACGCCATTTCAATAGCCTTAACGGTGCATGCATAATCATGCCCACGGTTAATGATTTTTAAACTGCTGTCATGGCTTGATTGCATTCCAAGCTCAAGCCAAATTTCAGCTTTTTTATTATGTGATTTTAAGAAGTTTTCAAATTCAAGCAAACAGTTCAATTTTTCTTCATCAAGGCAATCGGGGCGAGTACCAATGGCAAGACCTACTAATTCATCAACATGATCAAAGTTTTTTATTTCATCAAGTACGGATTTAAAGTATTCTAAAGTGCCGTAAGTATTAGAAAAAGACTGCAAGTATGCTATAAATAATTTTGCTCTGTTTTTTTCAAGATAGTGGCTACGCCATACATTGTATTGTTCATTTAAAGACATTCCTTTTTTGTCAAGCCCCGTTCCAGAGCCATAAGGGTTACAAAAAATACAACCTGAATTTGAGATAGTACCATCTCTATTTGGACAAGAAAATTTGGCATCTAAAGGAATTTTTTGAACACGTTGTTTGTATTTTGCTAAAAGGTAATCAGAATATTTATTCCAGCGTGGAGCTTGTGACATTTTGTCCTCTTAATTGTTGTCAATATGATTTATGATTTGGATTAATCTTCGCCAATAGCTTTGAAATTTAATTTCTTATCTCGAGCAATATTATTGATAAGTTCAGACATTGAAGGGGTATAGAACTTTGGATGTGAAAAAACTACAATTTCATCGCCATGAAGTTTTTTTAAGGCACTACGAAAATAGGAAATGTTTGACTGCTCTAAGCTTAACATGCTTGGTTCAGGGCAAAAAAGCTGGATTAAACTATTCCAAAAAGGCTTTTTATTTTCATTTTGCTTGTTGGGATTTGTTTCTAATTTATATTTTGATTTGAATATGTTACGTTCAATTTCATTAAAAATCGTACTCATAGATGATGGAGTATAGACGGCTATCGGGTACTCAGTAAATAATCCATCATGCTGAGGTTTTGCTGGATTTTTTTGGAATGACCAAGTATCACAAATTATTGGTGCTGTGCGGTAATCATAGCGACTTTTTGCTGAGTCAGCCCATAATTTTGGTGCGACACTGCTATCAATAAAAATTCCACGCTCAATAAATATTTGTTCTAACTTATCAAATGGTTGAGATGATAGTCCTGTAGCACGATACAATGAAATTTTAAAATCTGGAAAAGATGGCTTTATTATGCTATCAAGTAAATTAATACTGCTATCAACTAATTCTTTAATTTCATGATCGTCAAGTTGATCCATTCTATATCGATTAATTTTAGGAAAAAGCCAACCGCCCTCATGGCGTGTAGCACTTTGCCAGGCAGGGTTTAAAAGAAGCCCAATCTTATGTCCGTCACTAAGAATAGTTAATAATTGCGCAGCAATATGCATAAGCTCAGCCCGCATGGATTCACCGCCTTCATATAAGCGCAAGAGCCATGCAGTATCAATAAAGAAAGTTGCTTTAATTTCTTTATTATATTTTAATCTTGCATTTTCAAGATCCTTTAATATTAGCTTAGTCGGTTCAATTAGAATATTTTTTGAACCAGACCATCTATCTAAAAAAAGCTCATAATTAAATGTAAGATAAATATTTTTCGACATTATTTTTTCCAGTAACCATTAATCAAGAATCAAATTTATTTATATCGTTAATAGTATATTTTTGCAAATGCTTTTTTTATAACATTATTTAGTTGATAATTTTTTAATAATATGTTGAAATATCTTTATGATTAATTTAGTGTTAATCATGGTGATATGGTAAATTACGAATAATTGAACCAGCTCTATACAATTGTTCTAGCAAAATTACACGAGCGAGCTCATGTGGCAAGGTAATTGCTCCAAGTGATATAATAAATTTTGCCTTTTTTCTAAGTTCATCAGTTAAACCATATGCACCACCAATTATAAAGCATGGAACAGTGTTCGCATTTTCAATTTGTTGCTGGAAAAAACTAGCAAAAGACCTTGAGGTCATGGATTTTCCACCTTCATCAAGGCAGATAACAACATTGTTTGGGTTTAGCTTTTCAATTATGTTTTTACATTCAATATTTGAACGCTCTAGCGCAGAAAGGCTAGAATTAGCGTCTTGTATTATTGTTTCTTGTGTAGTATACCAATGATTAAGGCGTGTTAAATAATGCTCACAAGCCATTTGCCAATGCTTGGTGCGAACTTTGCCAACAGATATTATACGAATAGGTTTGCGACTCATAATAATTATCATAGCAAAAAATAAAGAGTTTGTATATGAATATAAGTATCAAAAATAAATTGTCGATAGATGATGCAAAGGTTTCTTTTGATTGTGCTGTTGAAATTTTAAAAACAGGTGGCGTGTTGATTTTCCCAACTGAAACATTTTTTGGAATTGGTAATAAGGTTTTTGATGCTGATGCGTCTGCAAAAATCTTCACGATTAAGCGTCGTGCAAATGTAAATCCATTACCACTTGTTTTAGGTGATATGCAACAATTTGACATGGTTTGTAATGCGTCAAATGAAATTAAGGATATGCTAAATAAATTTTGGCCAGGTCCTTTATCTGTTGTGCTTAAGGCAAGGCTTCGTGTGCCAGATATTGTTACTGGTGGAACGGGTAAAGTTGCGCTTAGAATTAGTTCTCACCCAATCTGTACGCAGCTTGCCTTAAAAGTTGGTGAACCTATAACTGCAAGTAGCGCAAATATAAGTAATAATCCACCTGTTGTCTTAGCAGAGGAACTTGACTTTGAACTTGTTAAAAATGGTGTTGGTGGTGTTTTAGATATGTTACCAAGACCTTCTGGGTCTAAACCCTCAACAATAATTGAAATTTTAGAAGATAATAGTGTGAAAATTTTAAGGCTTGGCGCAATAAGTGCTTTGGAGTTAAAGGAAGCTAATATTAACATCGTGGAGTAATTATGGGAAAAATAGTTGTAGAATGTGATAATTGTGGCTTTTCATATGAAAAATACTTAAATCCTGCTCCGACTGTAGATATTATTGTTTATGATGAAATACTAGGTGTTGTGTTAATTGAGCGTAAGAATGAACCTTTTGGCTATGCTATTCCAGGTGGTTTTATTGATTATGGCGAATATGCAGAACATGCAGCTGTTCGTGAAGCTTTAGAAGAAACAAACTTAAAGGTTGAGCTTATTGGGCTTTTAGGTGTATACTCAGAGCCTACAAGAGATATTAGAAGCCATACAATGTCAGTTGTTTATGTAGCAAAGTGCTTGAATGTATCTGAACTTATGGCACAAGATGATGCTAAGAGTGCAGCTTTTTTTAAGCTTGATGCTTTACCTGATTTGGCATTTGATCATGGGCAGGTCATGTCAGATTTTATTGCCTACTTAAAGGGTGGTAGAAATCTAACGCCATTAACATATAATAGCCCTATACTGTGGTAATTATTATGCAAAAAAAGCAAAAAGAAATAGTTCCGATAGAGCCAGAGCTTGATGAAGAGCAAAAAATCGATATTGAAAATATTGAACCTGAAATTGATTCTGAAATCGAACCTGAAGTTATAGATGATGAAGATGATGAACATGAAGAACTTGATGAAGAGCATGATGAAATTGCCTTTGTCTCGCTTCCTCAAGTTGCAAGACCTAGTTATCAACCAACAACTAAAGATGCACTTCAGCTCTATCTTAATGAAATAAAGAAATTTCCGCTTCTCCTACCAGAAGAAGAGTACGAACTTGCAAAAAGAGTTCAAGAAACTGGTGATCAAGAAGCGGCATTTAAACTCATATCTTCTCATTTGCGATTAGTAGTTAAAATTGCAATGGATTTTCAGCGCAAATGGATGCAAAATGTGCTAGACTTAATTCAGGAGGGAAATGTTGGTTTAATTCGAGCAGTAGATAAATTTGCACCTGAAAAAGGTATCAAATTTTCTTATTACGCAGCATTTTGGATTAAAGCGTATATACTCAAGTTTATTATGGATAATTGGCGCATGGTGAAAATTGGTACAACTCAAGCCCAGCGTAAATTATTTTATAATCTAAACAGAGAGCGTCAAAAATTAATTGCGCAAGGTTTTGATCCTGACACAAAGGTTCTGTCACAACGCTTAGGTATTGAGCAAGAGCAGATAATTGAAATGCAACAACGTCTTGACTCTTCTGATGTATCGCTTGATGCACCGACCTCTGATGGGCAAAGCACAAGCTCAAGAATTGAACATTTACCAGCCGTGGGTCCAGGAATTGAAGATAGTATTGCACTAAATGAAATAGCTGAAATTGTACAAGATAAATTGAAAGATATATTGCCAAGCTTAAGTGAAAAAGAAAAATATATCCTTGAAAACCGCCTATTAACAGATGAACCTGTTACCTTGCGTGAAATTGGCGAAAGGTATAATGTAACAAGAGAGCGTGTGCGTCAACTTGAAGCAAGATTGTTACAAAAACTTAGAGCTCATCTCGCTTTTGAAATAAAAGATTTTTCCGAAGATTGGATAAATGAGAAATAAAATGCCTCAAAAAATAATTAAATTTAACACTTTCCTTTTTGCCTTATTAGCATTTTCTCTTGTTGCGTGTACCTCATTCTCTAAGCAAGACTTAACTGTTTTAAATGTTGAAAAAATGGAAAATGATTCTGTAAACTTTGACTATGGAGTACTGCTTCTTGATCAATCTATAAGAAATGAAGATTATCATGGTGTATATAATGCAGCTAAAATACTTGAAAATTTATCAAATAATTCAAGGTTTAGCGTTGAAGCTGCGGCTTGGCTTCTTCTAAATAAAACTCCAGAGGCTGCACGTGAAATTTTGGAAAGTGCAATTATAAAGTTTCCAGCAGATTTGAATTTATATCTTTTATTATCAGAGGCTTGGGTTGAAGAAGCCAGATATGATAATGCAATTGATTTGCTAAAATCGTATAGTCTAAAATATCCAGATTCAAAGCAAGCAAAACAGGAATTAGCTATTTTACTTACAAAATCACATCGTTTTGCAGAAGCTATTGATTTGTTTGAAGCTTTGGACCTAAACTCTTTTACATCTTTTACGCATTATTGCTATGCAATAGCTTTAAATCACTTTAAAGAGTATGACAAGTCGCTTTTGCAATTACGTCAAGCAACAGTGAAAAACCCTGATTTTACCGAAGTTAAGCTTGAGCTTGCAAGAACTTTAAGTTTGACTCAACATTTTTCAGAGGCAAATAAAATTTTACTAAGCCTTTTTGAGGAAGACTTAGATAATTTTCCTATTTTTAATCAAATAATTTTCAACTATATTTCTGGCAAACAAATTAATAGTGCATTAGATTTTGTTGCAGAAAGTTCACCAACTTCAAATCATTTGTTTGTAGCCACTTGGGTATTTATTGAAGAAGGTTACTATGAAACTGCTAGCAAGGTTTTAGATTTGATTGAAAGAGATTATAATGCTTCAGAAGAGTTACATTTTTTACGAGCGTTGATTTTATTTGAATATAAGCGTGACCATGAGGCTGCAATTGCTGTACTTTCTAAAATTTCAAAAGAAAGTGAGTTATATGAAAGAGTTTTGCGACTATATGTAGCTATTCTTCTAGACTTAAAGCGTAATGATGAGGCGCTTAATTTAATTCATAAGGCTCAAAATATTTATACTCTTGAACCTACATATTATTTAGTTGAAGCAGAGCTATACAATAAACTTGGCGAATATCAAAAATCATATGATGTTCTTAAAGTTGCAGAAAAAATATTTCCAGAAGATTTGCAAGTAAAATATAATTTAGGACTTAGTCTTGAAATGCTAGGCAAAAGTGATGATGCTGTAAAAATAATGGAACATATTATTGCTCTTGATTATAATTACTATCAAGCTCTTAATTTTATTGGATATTATCTTGCAGATAGAAATAAGGATTTAGAGCGTGCAAAAGATTTGTTGTATAATGCAAATGCACTTTCTCCAAATAGTTCATATATTTTAGATTCTTTAGCATGGCTTGAATATCGCTTGAAAAATTATGAACTTGCACTAGAATATATTGAAATGGCAATTAGTTTGCCTGGTGGGCATGATCCTATTATATTTGAGCATTATGGTGATATTTTAGTTGCAGTAAAAAGAAATAATGATGCTAAAAATGCGTATTTGAAAGCAATTGAAAATGGACATACTGATAAAGTTAAAATTCAAATAAAAATGGAAAAATTGAAATGAAAATAATGCGTTATATAACATTAATTATTTGTATTATATTTTTAAATGCTTGTGCTACAAAAATGCAAGATGCTGACAAGTTTCAATCAGCTAACCAAGCTGATGCTAAGCTTGTGTGGGATAAATTTGTGGCTTATAGTAATGAAAAATCAAATATTCATAAACCATATAGAATACAGGCTTATTTACGTTATTCAGAGGGTGAAAGTACAAAGCGTGCTAATGCAATTATTTGGTCAAATGATGAAAGCCCTAGTCGATTGCCACTTCGTTTAGATATTATGGCATCAGTTGGCGCAAGTATTTTAAAGTTTATGCAAAATAATGATGAAATAATTTACTTTTTCCCACAAGAAAACAAGGCATTAATGCATAGTGGGCGAGGTAGTGGCTTTATTTCTTTTGGTATGAATGTACCATTTAGCGTGCAAGATTTTGTAGCAGTTTTGCAAGGCAGATTCTTGGACGCTTTAGCGAATGTTAATTATGATTCAGCATTAGTTTTTGGCAATGATATTCGATATGGTTTAAGCAACGATCTTTTATTGACTTTAAATTCAAGCGGAAAGCCAGTTTTAATTCAAGATACGGCTAATAATTGGGATATGTCTATAACGTATAAAGCTGAGAATGTAGAAAAAATTTCGATAATACATAATGAAACTAATGAATTGACATTAGAAATTAAGAAATATGACTTTGTTGCACCATTTAACGCAAAACAATTACATCTTGCGCTTCCAGATGGTGTTAATATTCAAAAATTACGTAATGGTAAAGAATAGTTTTAGTATAAAGGGGAACGTATGAACGAAGATACTTCAAGAAAATTATTTGCACAGGCAGAAAAAATTATTCCAGGTGGTGTTAATAGCCCTGTACGAGCCTGCATAAGTGTTGATAGTACTCCACTTTTTATAAAAAGTGCAAGCGGCAGTAAAATTACAACTGTTGATGGAGATGAATATATTGACTATGTTGAGTCTTGGGGATCAATGATTTTAGGACATGCTCACCCTGAAATTACTAGAGCAATTACTGATGCTGCGGCGCTTGGAACTAGTTATGGTGCTCCATGCGTGAGTGAAATTGAGCTTGCTACGCTTATTTTAGATGCATTTCCAAGTATGGATATGATTCGCATGGTAAATTCAGGAACTGAAGCTACTATGAGTGCGTTGCGCTTAGCTCGTGGCATTACTGGACGAAATAAATTAATTAAGTTTACAGGTTGTTATCATGGTCATGCTGATTCATTTTTAGCTAGTGCAGGTTCTGGAGTAGCAACTCTTTCTATACCAGGAACTCCAGGTGTACCGGAGGCTTGTGTGCAAGATACCTTGCTTGCTCCTTATAATAATTTAGAGGCTGTAAAAGATTTATTTAGTCTTTATGGTGATGAAATTGCGGCAATTATTGTTGAACCAGCTGCTGGCAATATGGGGTTAGTACTTCCTGTTGCCGGATTTTTAGAGGGTTTACGCTCTTTATGTGATGCTCATGGCAGCTTACTTATTTTTGATGAAGTAATCACAGGCTTTAGAGCTGATTTTGGTGGAATGCAAACAAGAAAAAGTATTGAACCAGATTTGACTACACTTGGCAAGATTATTGGTGGAGGTTTACCAGTTGGTGCATATGCAGGTAAGGCAAAATATATGCAAAAAATTGCGCCGTGTGGTGATGTTTATCAAGCAGGTACGCTATCAGGAAATCCACTTGCGATGGCAGCCGGTATTGCAAATTTAAATATTCTTAAAAAAGCTGATTACAAAGCCCTTGAATCAAAAGTTGCTGACTTTGTAGCAGAACTTAAAGATATATTTAAACAAAAAAATATTGCGGTACAAATTCCCCATATTGCTTCAATGTTTTCCATGTTTTTTTCAGAGCACCCTATTAATAACTACGAAGATATTGGCAAATCAAACTCAAAGATTTATGTTGAATTTTATAAGCAGATGCGAAGTCAAGGTATCTATTTAGCACCATCAGCCTTTGAAACTGCAATGGTTTCATTTGCGCATAGTGATGCTGATTTTGAGGCGACTTTAAAAGCTGTAAAAAATGTTAAGTTTTAATGTAAGTATTTAAAAAAAACATAGTAAAGCCCACCTGTTCCCGATGAATAGGTGGGTTTTACTATGCTGTGTACATTTCAACTCTCGCAGGAGGTAAATTACGGATAACCATTTTTTTAGAATTTGGTGAAAATCCATAATTTTTAAGAGGATAATATTTCCACCATGCATATGAATATTGAACTAAAATAGAATTATGCTGGTTTACGATTTTCTTTATCTCACTAAGCACTTGGCAAACAATTTCATCAGGCATCACCCTAAAAGGAAGTGAAGAAATTATGGCACATACTTTTTGATTTGGTGCATAAAAGTTAAGGACATCTTCAAGTTGGCAAGCATCACCAATACATAGTGGAACACCTTTGCAATTTTCGTTGAAGGCTTTTTCAAAACCATTAGTCCTGTCTATTGCAAGTATTCTATTTGCCTCAATTCCGCTTTCAAGGAGTTGTCTTGTTATTGCGCCAGAGCCAGCACCAAGATCAATAATCAGCCCATCTTTTGCAAATGGAATATATTGAATCATGGCAGAAGCTAAGAATTTACTACTCGCACAAACAGAACCTACATGAGAAGGGTTGCGAAAAAATTCTTTTAAAAAGTATTTAGTTGAAATGATTTTATTTTTCATAATTTATTTCTATAATATTTTTTATAAATAATTAAATTTGAGTATAAACTTTACAATAAAAAAAAGCAAGCGTTATATTGGACTACATGTATTAATATTTACTAATGTTTGATTAATTTAGTCTTATTTTGCAAAATAGATGTTTTTGCTTGCTTGAGTTTTAACTAATAAAATGATAGTTAGTTACTATATTAAGTATTTGTTGTGCTTTAATATTAAAACCATGAGGGTGATATGCAAAAACGTATTGAAATAAATGAATTATTAAAACTTGAAGCTCCAGAAGAATCTGTATATTTATGCGGTTGGGTAAGAACTCGCCGTGATGCTAAAGGCTTTAGTTTTTTAGAGTTAAATGATGGCTCATGCCTTGGAAATATTCAATGTATTATTGATGAAGGAACTGCTGCCTACGAAAAACTTGAGGGCGTAAATACTGGCTCAAGTGTTGGCATTAATGGTAAGCTAGTAGAATCATTGGGTAAGGGGCAAAAATGGGAAGTTCAAGCTTCTGACATGCAAGTGTTTGGGCTTGCTGATCCTCAAACTTTTCCACTACAAAAAAAACGCCATTCTGATGAATTTTTACGCACAATTGCTCATTTGCGTCCAAAGACTAATAAATATGGTGCGGCATTTAGAATTCGTTCTGAAGCAGCAAAAGCAGTGCATGATTTTTTTCATTCTCAAGGCTTTTATTATGTGCATACGCCAATTTTAACTGGCGCTGATTGCGAGGGTGCAGGTGAAATGTTTAGAGTTACAACACTTGAACATAATGCGCCTTTGTCAAAATCAGAAAATAAATTTGAGCATGACTTTTTTGGAAAAGAAGCAAAATTAACTGTTTCAGGTCAATTAGAAGCTGAAAGCTTGGCTCTTGGACTCGGTAAGGTTTATACTTTTGGTCCGACCTTTAGATCTGAAAATTCAAATACTCCGCGTCATGCTGCTGAGTTTTGGATGATTGAGCCAGAAATGGCCTTTGCAGATTTAAATGATGATATGCAATTAGCCGAAGATTTTGTGCGCTATGTAATTAAGCATGTGTTAGAGAATAGAGCAAGCGATATTGGTCTATTTGATGCCTTTGTTGATAAAGGTTTAATAGAGCGCTTAAACGTGATTGCAAATACTGAATTCGCAAGAATTAGCTATCGTGATGCTATTAAATTATTAGAAAGTTCAGGTAAAAAATTTGAATTTCCAGTTGGATTTGGCTGTGATATTCAAACAGAGCATGAAAGATTTTTGACCGATGAATATTTTAAAGGTCCTGCAATTGTTTATGATTATCCTAAAAATATCAAAGCGTTTTATATGCGTTTAAATGATGATAACGAAACTGTTGCTGCAATGGACGTACTTGTTCCTCGCATTGGTGAACTAATTGGTGGTAGCCAGCGTGAAGAGCGACTTGATGTGCTTGAAAGAAGAATTATTGAACTTGGGCAAAATCCTGCTGATTATTGGTGGTATATGGATTTACGCCGTTTTGGCTCAGCTCCTCATGCTGGTTTTGGCTTAGGTTTTGAGCGTTTAATTATGCTTTTAACAGGGATTAGCAATATTCGTGATGTTATTCCATTTCCACGTACACCGGGCTCATTAGAATTTTAATTATAAAAGGAAATTACTATGTTAGAAACACCACTTACGAGCTGGCACAAAGAAAATGGTGCTAAAATGGCGGAGTTTGCTGGCTATGATATGCCTATTCAATATGCTGGAATTTTAGCAGAGCATGAGCATACTCGCAAGCTTGCTTCAATTTTTGATATTTGTCATATGGGTGAATTTATTGTTAGCGGTAAAAATGCTAAAGAAAGTTTAAGTTTAGCAGTAACTCATAATTTAGAAAATTTAGCTATTGGTAAATGTGCTTATGGCTTCATTTTAAATGACAATGGTGGTATAATTGACGATTGTATTATTTATGCGCTTGAGCCTGAAAGCTACATGCTTGTCGTAAATGGTGCGTGTGAACAAAAAGATTTTGATGCTTTAAATGCAAGGCTTGGCGAAGGGATAACTCTTGAAAATATTTCTGCTCAAACAGCAAAAATTGACTTGCAAGGTCCTAGCTCTTTTGATGTTTTATCCAAAATTATTGATTATGATTTGAAAACCCTTGGCTATTTTTCTTTTGTGAATATTGAGTTTAACGGTGTAAAGCTAATGGTTAGCCGAACTGGTTATACTGGTGAGCTTGGTTATGAATTATACCTTCCAAGTGATGCTGCCAAAATGATGTGGGAAACATTGTTAAAAGATGAAAATGTTAAGCCAGCAGGTCTTGGTGCACGTGATACTTTAAGACTTGAAGCAGGTTTACCGTTATATGGTCAAGACTTAGACGAAGAGCATACTCCAGTTGAATCCGGTTATGAAGCGATGCTTAAAAGTACAGCAAATTATGTTGGAAAAGATAAGTTAAGTATTATTAATCAAAAATTGATTGCCTTAACTATTGAAGGACGTCGAAGTGCAAGACACTATGACAAGGTTTGCCTATTAGACGGAACAGAAATTGGCATGGTAACAAGTGGTTCATATGCGCCAAGTTTAGGGCACGCTATTGCACTTGCTTGGGTAGATAAGAAGTATGCAGAAGAGGGTGATTTAGTAGTTAAAACTGCTCGCACTGAATTGCCTGCAAAGCTTGCAAAAATGCCATTTTATGTTGGCACTGCAAGAAAGAAATTAAATTCATAACGTTTACGAAAATACAATGAGTAAAAGAACTTTTTACCTTGAGCCTAGCGCTTGGTGCGAACCCTATGTATTAAAAGGTGCAGAAGCACATCATGCTATTAAAGTTTTACGCATGCGTGTTAATGATACCTTAAATTTAATAGATGGTTGTGGCAGAGAGGGTGAGTTTAAAATTATTAAGGCAACAAAGCAAGAGCTTGAACTTGAGCAAATTTCTACCCTTGAACATAAAGCTAAGAAATGTAAATCAATTCTTGCTCTTGCATGGACTAAGGCTGCAAGGCGAGGTTTTATTCTTGAAAAAGCAGTTGAATTTGAAGCCACAGAAATTTGGTTTTGGCAAGGCGATAGAAGTCAATTTCCAATGCCAAATGATTTAGTTAACTCATGGCAAGGTCAATTAATTGCTGGAGCAAAGCAATGCCAAAATCCATTTTTGCCTGTTTTAAAATGCTTTAATAATTTAGAAGAAGTTGTTAATAACGCTAATGATTTTGAACATCAATATGCTTTGCTAGAAGCTGATTATCCAAGCCCTAATTTAAAGCCAGAAGACCTTGCTCTTGATGGGACTACTGTTTATTTAATTGGTCCTGAAGGTGGTTTTAGTCAAGCAGAAGTTGAACTATTAAAAACTACAAAGTTTAAAAATTATAGCTTGGGCAAGCGTATTTTGCGCTATGAAACAGCAGCAATGATGGCACTTGGTTTGCACTGGTGGAAAAGCGAGCTAGCTTAATTTTTTAATTATATTTAAATGTTAATTATTTATAAAAAGCTAGATTCTTGATGAAGAAAAGCATATTAGCATCTTGTAATAAAATTACTTAATTTTTAAAATACACTAATAAAAATGCAAGAAATAAGAACATAAAATGTACTTTTCTTGCATTTTTTTGATTTCAAACAAGAAGTTTTTATCATCAGCTTACATATTTTTTGCAAAATCTAAAATTTTGCAAAACTACGGCTAGGCAAGTTCAATCTTTTTTATGAATAATAATAAATAGTTGGCTTAAAATCCAATCTAAAGTTAAGGCAGGATTAATATTATTATTTACAGAAACTTGTGCCTTGGCTAGTAAATCTTGCATTAATAGCTGCTTTTTAAAAGGCAAATTTTCAATTAAATTTTCAATTCCATTTGCTGAGCGACCTGCAAATGTTGAAGCAATAGCTTTTTGAAGTGCTAGTATTAAATCCCTAGCAATTTCAGATGTTATCGTACCCTTTCCAGAGCTTTTATCTATCCATGAATGACCTGTTCGCAAAAATATAGCAATTGATTCCATAAAATCTTTAATATGCGCGCCATGCTCAGAATTAATTTTTGGCCACGGCAGGGTTAAAACCCAACCGCGTGATACAAGTGTTGGAAGTATTTGTTCTTTTTTAGGAACTGTAATAATAAAACTAGTATCTTTACAAGGTTCTTCTAGTAATTTTAAGAGAGCATTTGAAGTTTGCTTATTAAATGATTGAGCTTCATTTAAAATAATAACTCTTGCACCATCACCATTAATTGAGTTTGCACAAATAACACTAAGAGTCCTTGCTTGTTCAACATTTATTGCTTTTCGCCTATTTAGAACATACATGTCATTAAAAGGTGAAGGATCAATTTCAAGCTTATCTTTATCGCTTAAGCTTTTTCTATCTACAGCTTTTTGAGCTATAGCCGCTCCAATTTGCAAACAAGTGTTACATTTTAAACATGGAGCAGAACTTTCTTTACAGTTGAGCAAGGCAGTATAATAGAGAGCGCAAGAAAACCTTTCAGAAATATCACCGCCTTCAAAAATCAGAACTTGAGGAGAGGAGGATTTTACTTTATGTAAAATACTTCTTGTATGTTCACTGCGCTGAGAAATGGCAGGGTCAAAAGCTGTTTTTGCTTCATCTATGCTTAATGCTTCATCTTTCATATAAATTCCATGCTATTTTTTTATGCTAACCACAAAAATAGGGTTTTGTGCAATAAAATAATAATCGTCTGCAAGCTCTTTTGTCTCACTAATATTTACACTTGTAATTTTGATTTGTAAATCGTTAAGTTTGCAGTAATTTTTTATTTGGTTAAGTGAACTTAATAAAACACAGCTGCAAACAATATTTTTCCCAGTTTCAATTTTTTTTACACAATAATCAAGTAAATCTGCTTGTTTATTTAATCCGCCACCAATGAAAATAGCATCAGGTTGTGGCAATTCATCTAAGCCGAGCGGAGCATTTGCGTGTAATATTTCGACATTTGCAGCTCCTAAGATTTTGCGATTTATATAAATATCATTTATGCGCTTGCTATCAGTTTCAACGGCATAAACTTGCCCGTGTTGGCAAATAGTTGAGATTTCAAAACTAACAGAACCGCTACCAGCTCCAATATCCCAAACAGTTGAACTATTATTTATTTCAAGCTCAGATGCAATAATAGCTCTAATTGCTTTTTTAGTTTGTAAATTATTTTGAATGGATAATTTATCATTTAGACCAAATTTAACGCCTTTGTATTCGCCATTTGGAGTTAAAATCAAAGTTGTGTTTTTATATTCATTATGGCTTAAAGAAAGTTTATCAAGAGTAGTGCAAAGATAGGCTTCACTTTCCATGTTTAAATCTGTCAAAATATGAGCATCAAAATAAGTTATACCACGTTCAATCAAGAATTTAGCGATTTCAGGAGCTGTGTTTTTATTATCACAAAGTACGCAAATAGGCTTATTTGTAAGTACAGCATTTGAAAGTTTTTTCCAATCACTTCGCCCATGTAATGAAACAGAAATTATTTCAGCACTGCTAATACCAATTTTAGAGCAAGCATATTGTAGAGCACTTGGATAAGGTATAAAATCTAATTCATTAGCTGAAAAATACTTAAGCAAGCTTGAACCCATGCCAAAATATAAAGGGTCACCATTTGCAATAATTAAAATATTTTTAGTTTTTTCTGTACTTAATTCATTAATCGCTTGAGCAAAATTACTATTAATTTCAATCTTTTTTGCCTGTTGATTTAAAGTTTCATAGCGTTTAAGAATTCGTTTAGCCGCAACAATAATATCAGCATTTAGAATCAATTCTTCGTGATTAGAATGAATTGTATTTGTGCCTATTTGAGTGCCTAATATTTTGATTTTATTTGTTTTCATATCGTAAAATTAAATTGCCATCTAAATCAAACAAGTTAAAGTTAATCTTTATATTTTTATCATCATCAATAAGACTTTTTACAAAGTTGTGTGCATATTTTGCTACACAGTATATAATTTTTTCTTTTAAATCTTTTTTTATGTTTAGATTTAAGATTTCAAGTGCATGATTGGCAGTTTTTGTAGCTGAAATTTGCCTTGTAATTTTATCTTCAACTCCAAAGCTTTCACATATTTTTGCAAAATCTTCTAAGTTTAACTCATTTGTATGTGCATGTGTATAAGCATTTTTTTGTGCTAATTTTAACAGTTTACCAAAAAAACACGAAATTTCAATATGTTCAAATTCATGTTTAACAGCCTCACAAACTCCAAATCCCATAAAATCTGCTACTTGTATATAAGCCTGTTCATTTACCGTAGGGTTTAGCTTAGCAAAAAATTGTTCACTTCGCCTTCCAGTGCAAAGCACTATGGTCTTATTATTTATGGCTTTGTTTAATTTTAATTCTTGAATAATAGTGTCTTGCCAAGCCTTATTGCTATATGGCTTAACTGTTCCTTGTGTTCCAAGAATAGAAATTCCACCTAAAATACCAAGTTTTGGATTTAGGGTTTTTTTTGCAATTTCAGCTCCATTTTCAACAGAAATAGTTGTTTGCACAATATCTTCAAATGCAAATTTTTCACACAAATAATCTATGGCATAAGTTATTTGCTTTCTAGGAACAGGGTTTATAGCAGCTTGCCCGACGTCAATTCCAAGTCCAGGCAAGCTGACTATGCCAACACCTTCGCCACCTAAGATTTTTACTTTAGCTTCAGTGTTGTTTTTCAAGTTATTAAGTTTGACAGTTGCTTTGATTTTAGCTTTATCAGTGACGTCAGGGTCATCTCCAGCATCTTTAACAACAATTGCATATGCTTCATTATCAGAAATTTTATTTACTTCTAATATCTTAATTTCCAAACTTTTAATAAAATTTGGTGGTAAAAATATAGTTGCAAGCTCAATTTTTTCTCGTCCTAAAAGGTAATTTAGGGCAGCATATGTTGCGGCAGTTGCAGCTGTTCCAGTTGTAAAGCCTTCTCTAAGCTCCATGAGTAACTCAATTATTTTGCAATTTCTTCATCTGTTAAATAACAAGCAGGGTCTTGTGCCCAAATATCACCATAATATGACTCCGCTCTAGCTCTAAAATTGCCAGCACAAATATTAAGATATTTACACTGCGCACATCTACCTTTTACATGAGGTTTTTTATCTTTAAGTTTTTGTAATAATTCTATATTTTTATCTTCCCATATTTCAGAGAAAGGACGCTCTAGCACGTTGCCAAAAGTATGATTACGCCAGAATTGGTCAGCGTGAACTTGTCCGTCCCAGGAAATACAAGCAATTCCACGTCCAGAGCTATTGCCTTCATTGTATTGTAATAATTCATAAACTTCATCTGCACGTTTCTTATCTTCTTTCAAGAGCCTTTGCCATACATAAACTCCATCAGCATGATTATCAACAGTTAAAACCTCTTTACCATTTCCACTTTCAAATAAATCTCTAGTTCTATCCATAATAAGATCAAGAAGTTCACGTGTTTGTGCATGGTCTAAGTCTTCATTGATTAGCTCAGAACCACGCCCAGAATAAACAAGATGATAGAAGCAAATACGTGGAATATCACGCTCTTTTATTAAATCAAATAAGAGTGGAACTTCACTGACATTTTGCTTGTTAACAGTAAAACGAAGTCCAACCTTTAAGCCTTCAGCTTGGCAATTTTCAACACCTTGCATGGCTTTTTTAAATGAGCCTTTTACACCTCTAAATTTATCATGGATTTCTTCTCCGCCATCAATAGATATGCCAACATAAGATAAGCCAACATCTTTTAATTCTTTAGCTTTTTCTTTTGTGATTAAAGTGCCATTTGTTGAAATAACAGCTCTCATGCCCTTCGTTGTAGCATGTTTTGCAAGCTCTACTAAATCCTTTCTAACAAGTGGTTCGCCACCAGAAAATAGCATTACAGGTGCACCATATGCCGCTAAATCATTAATCATCACTTTAGCTTGTTCAGTTGAAATATCATCAACACCTTCAACATCTAAAGCCTTTGCATAACAATGCACACACTTTAAGTTACATCGTCTGGTCATATTCCAAACAACAACAGGTTTTTTATCAGCTGAAAACTGGAGTAAGTGTGAAGGAAGTGATTTTGAATGGCGTCCGTAGCGAAGTGCGTCAGACGGTTCAACTTGTCCACAATATAATTTTGAAATACCAATCATTTTCTATTCTCTTTATTAGTTTAATTTTTTGAGCGTTGCACGATGCCCATTAAAGCATAGGCTAGACGTGCAGCCATAAAGTCATAAGCATGAAAACCTTTAATCGGAGCGAATTCTACTAAGTCAACGCCTACAACTTCACGATTAAAAAGGCTTTTTTTGACAAGGTTCAAGGCTGTATACCAATCAAGTCCACCAGGAACAGGGGTTCCAGTTGCTGGCATAAGGCTACCATCAAGCCCATCAATATCAAAGCTTAGATATACTTTTTTAGGGAAGTTTGCAGGAATTAATTCATTTGGTAAATTATTTTCATAAATAGTTTGTGCATCATAATAAGTTACATTATGTGTCTTTCTAGCTTCAATTTCTTCCTTACAAAAAGCTCTAACGCCAAACTGCACTAGCGGAATACCAAGTTCTTGAACAGCACGTCGCATAACACAAGCGTGGCTATAAATAGAGCCTTCATACTCATGCCTTAAATCAGCATGAGCATCAAATTGAATAATGCCAAAATCACAACGCTCCTTAAGTGCCATAAAAGCACCATAGCTAATACTATGTTCACCGCCTAAAATAAATGGTATTGAGTTGCTTTTTGCCGCAATTGTAATTTTATCTTTAATTTGTTTAAATACAGCATGAATGCCTTCATCACAATTAACAGCTTCATGGGTATAAATTCCTAGTTCAGCAGGTACGCTTTCATTGTCCCACAATTCGAGTTGGTCTGAGGCTTCTAAAATCGCATCAGGTCCATTCTTTGTGCCTCCACCATAAGAGACGGTCTCTTCATAAGGTACAGGTATAACATGAAAAAATGCTTTGTTAGGACTCATTTCTTCAAGTTCAGATGATAAAAATCTTTTAATCATATTTTGTCCATATTATATTTAAATAATTTGTATAAGTAAAAAGAAAATTATTACATATTTTCTTAATTAAGTAAAATTCAAAATGAGCTAAAATAAAAATTATTTTAATATATGGACAGTTAGAGCCAAAAAGTTTAGACTTATTCTGTAAAAATAAAAACAAGGCATAATAAATTATGAAAAATACAATAAAATTACTATCTTGGAATGTAAATGGCATAAGGGCAATTAGTGCAAAAGATGACTGGGCGTGGTTTAAAAATAGTGAGGCAGATATTATTGGCTTACAAGAAACTAAAGCTAGTCAAGAACAATTAGCAGATGACATTAAAAACCCTGAAAATTGGCAAAGTTATTTCTGTTCTTCACAGCTACGTAAGGGGTATTCTGGAGTTGCTGTTTATAGTAAATTACCTGTGATTAATCATAGTTATGAGTTAACTGACTACGGTTTATTGTCAAAATATTTAAAAGAGGCAACTGAATTTGAGCCAAATGGTTTAAATAAAGAGGGTAGAGTAATTCATTTGGAATATGAAAAATTTCACTATTTTAATATTTATTTCCCAAACGGTGGTGATAATAATAAAAGAGTAGCTTTTAAGCTTGCTTTTTATGATGCATTTTTAGAGCAAGCTGAAAAATTAAGAAAAGACAAGCCTATAGTCGTATGCGGTGATTTTAATACTGCACACAAAGAAATTGACTTAACCCACCCAAAATCCAATGAAAAAACTACAGGATTTTTGCCAGTAGAGCGTGAATGGTTAGACAAGTTTGTAGCTCATGGATATATTGATACTTTTAGATTTATGAATGGAGACGAACCAGAAAATTACACATGGTGGTCTTATAGAATGCAAGCAAGAGCTAAAAATGTTGGCTGGAGGATTGATTATTTCTTTATTTCAGAGGAGCTAAAACCATACCTTAAAAATGCATGGATTGAGCATGATATTTATGGTTCTGACCATTGCCCTATTGGAATTGAGCTTGAGCTATAACATATTGATACAATTAATAAGATTATTTAATAGCTAAAATATAATATTGAAAATGCAAGAAAGAGCACAGAGTGTACTTTCTTGCATTTTTATGTATTTTAATGATTATTTTCTATCAAGATCTATCAAAATCTATGTAAAAACAAAAAAAATCAAATCATTTTTATTATATGCTTGCTAAAGCATTTTGTTTATAAAGCTCTCTAAGTTCTTGTCTACTATGAATCTTACATTTTTTATAGATTGCTTTTAAGTGTGTATTTACAGTATTGACACGAAGACCAATTTTACCTGCAATTTCAGTACTTGATAATCCACGTGCTGCTAATATTGCAATTTCATACTGTTTAGCAGATAAAATAAATGGAACATTAGAAATTTTATCATAATTAAAGCCAAGCTGTAATAACCAAGTCTTTGACAATTCTAAAATTTTCTCAACTGTTTTACTATGCTTACCTGCTAATGCTTTTTCTAATAAATTGAAGATAAAATCACTATTTTCAACAAAAGGCATCAAAATACAATCTGGTATTGCCGCATCAAGTGCACAATTTAAAGCTTCAGTAGCTAATTCATTTTTGCCTTGAGCATTAAATGCAGCAGCTAAGAAAACATGAACATAAATAAAAAACATGCCATATTTATTTAGCTCAGGTACTTTTAATAAATCATTAAACGTTTTAATTAGCCTAAAATTGTTATTTGCTAATAATAATGCACGACCTTGAGCCAGTCTAAATTTACCCTGTGCAAAAGCGTAAACATTATGATTAACTCCATCACGAATCCATGCTGGAATTTCATTATTTTCTCTTAGTAAACCAAAAATGCGAGCACTGCAAATTTCAATTGTATAGAGCAAAAAGAAGTCTTGCTTGTTGATAATATGTTCACGCATTTTTTGCACATATTGTTTTGCAATAGATGTATCTCTTCTTACTAGTGCAAGTTTTGCATGTAAATATAAAGCACGTATTGTATTTCCAGCTTGATTATGAAATGCAGCGACAATCTCTGCTTGACAACAGAGCTGGTACGAAGTGTTAAATTCACCTCGTAAATATAAGGCTTCTGCCTCAAAAAGTAGTTCACCACCAGCAGAATGAGAAGATGCAACCTTATAATATGGTGGCATGCATTCATACATTTTGCGTATTTCTTCTTGCAGTTTCCCACCTTCCTTATGAAACATAAATAATATAGAAGGGCAGGCACTTGTCCAGCTTGCCTCAGGTGGGAATAGCTCACTAGGACGCCCTAAAAGCTCCCAAGCTTTATGATGGTGTGAGGACATGGCTTCAATATCATTGTATTTTGTTAACGAAAGTAGCATCTCAAGCTCACCACGTAATGTCCTTGTTTGCTGGTTAGTTATGTCTAGTCTAGCACAATATTGCCTTAACCATGTGCAACTACTATCAAAAGCATCTGTATTTCCAATAAAAAACGATACAAATGCATATTTAGCAATTGCAAAAGGGTATTTGTGATATATATTCTGCGGGCAGTCTTTAAAGAATTTATCAAAAAAGCTAGCTTGTTCGGCAATTAAGTTGCGTGACATATCAAGCTCCATAAAAGATAAAGCCTTTTCAAAATCCTTTGCTAAATAATATTGCTCCATGGCTGCTAAAAATTCTTTTTTATCTGTAAACCAACGTCCAGCTCGTAAGTGTATCTCGTTTTGTTTTTCAGTAGGAAGTGCATTAAATAAGCGCAATAAAAGGTTGCGAAATATCGCTTGTATTGTGTAAAATCCACTTGTTGCATCATATGTAATAAAAGCATTTTCTTTAACAAGTGTATTTAACATTTCTTGAGTATTTTTGTTGACATCATTTATACAAAATTCAGCTTGTAATTTTGTGAATTGCTCAAAAATACTTAGAGTTAAAAGCATATTTTGTATGTTTGTAGCTAGAGGTTTAAATAGTAAATCCTCAAGAAGTTCTACGAGTTGCACTGGTAATATGCCACGTGATAGCATCTCATCAAGACTATTGATTTCACTGTCTGATAAGGCGAAAACATTTTTTTCAAATTTAATTTGTGTTTGTGATTCGCTTTGTTTTGTTAATTCCGCTTGATAGCGACATAATAAATATAAACCACTAATCCAACCTTTGGTGATATTATGCAAAGCATTAATCTTCTCATCTGTAATTTCAAAATGAAATAAAGTATAATAGTTACGAATATCTTCTTTTGTAAAAGCAAGTACATGCGAATCAATATGGTTTAATTCACCTTTTAAGCTTGGCAAGATAATGTTGCCAGTATAAATATTTCTTGTGATTAAAACGATATGTAGGTTTTTTACTTTTTGTTCAGCTAAAGCTTCAAAAAATAAAATGCAAGATTCTGCATGGTTAAGCAAATGCACGTCATCAATAACTAAAATAGTTTTTTGCTCAAGTTTTAAGCTACTAAGAAGTTCTAATGCCATAGCTCGACGGACATCATCATCTGGTAAAAATGGCACTCCAAGCCTTAAAAGTGCAACTGCAATGATAAAACTATCTGGCAATTTAGAGATTTCAACGCAAAAAGAGCGCCAGAAGTCAGTCTCTAAATTATCAAGTATTGATACCCAAACGGTCGTAATGTCTTTGTGTTGGACAAACTCACGTATCGCAACAGTTTTTCCATAGCCCATAGGTGCCTCAACAACTGTTAAAGGGACACTCAAGATAGCATCAAGTGCTTTTAAAAGTCTAGGGCTATAGTAGCGAATGCTTGAAAGAGAGTCAGCCATATTTTGCATTATCTTTCCTGTTTGTTTAGGTGGATTATTTCCATTTCGATTTGCTAAAACTTAATGCTGGATATTTTCTAATTTTTAAATTTATTTTATATAGATATTAATTGATTTGAGTTGTTAGGAATACTTTGAATCTCTTGATCCGTTGCAATTCTAAAGCGAGGACGACCATTAACGTCTTCACACCACATTTTAAGAGGTCTAGCCCATAAGTTATGTGATTTAAAGTCCTCATAAATAACTAAATCTTCTTCAGTTTCAGTATGTTTGGCAATTGCTTTTGGAAGGTAAAAGCCACCCTTATAATGAATGTATATTTTGTTAAGTTCAACTTTCATCTTATGCTTCCTATCATATCTATACTAATATTCGAATTAAAAGTAACATAGTGAGATATATTTAGCAAGCTACAATAAAAAATAAGAAATTTGACATGCTAAATCAAAAATTATATCCTTAACTATCATTAATATAAAGGAATATAATATGCCAAAAATAACAAATGATTGGATTGACCTTATAGCAGATGAATTTGAAAAACCATATTATCTTGAACTTAGAGAATTTTTAATCAAAGAATATCGTGAAAAAACAATTTATCCTGTTGCTGATGATATTTTCAATGCCTTTCACTATACGCCAGTAAGTAAGGTTAAAGTGCTTTTACTTGGGCAAGATCCATATCATAATGTTAACCAGGCTCATGGTCTTTGTTTTTCAGTTAAAACAAGCCAAAAGCAACTACCTCCATCACTTGTAAATATTTATAAAGAATTACAAAGTGATCTTGCTTGCTATATTCCAAATAATGGATACTTAAAAGCTTGGGCAGAGCAGGGAGTTCTTTTGCTTAATACAGTTTTGACAGTTAAAGCGCATGAAGCAAATTCACATCAAAATAAAGGTTGGGAAATCTTTACAAATAGAATTATTAGTGAAGTAAATAAAATTGACAGACCGATCGTTTATTTTTTATGGGGAAAACCAGCTCAGGCTAAAAAATCAATGCTTAATAATAATAAACATTTAGTTCTACAATGTCCGCACCCTAGTCCCTTGTCTGCGCATCGTGGTTTTTTTGGATCAAAGCATTTTAGCAAAGCCAATGAATTTTTAAAGCTAAATGGTATTGAGCCAATAGACTGGCAAATTAAAAATGTGCCTTAGGCATTGAACTTGTTCAGCCTTGTTTCGGCTTTGTGTATGCGAAGCATTGCCAAAGCTAATCTTATAGAATGAAGGTTTAACCTGAATAAATCTTTAGCGAAACAAGAGGTGAACTTGTTCAGCCTTGTTTCGGCTTTGTGTATGCGAAGCATTGCCAAAGCTAA
>CAYJPK010000014.1:24731-34529 GCA_964372035.1 uncultured Desulfovibrionaceae bacterium
TCTTATAATTGTGTACTATAGATTTTTTCACTTCTAAGTAAATCTAGAAACTCAATCATTGCTAGCGGTTTAGCAAAATAATAGCCTTGCGCTAAGTCACAACCTATTTCTTTCAACCAAATAGCTTGTTCTTTCTTTTCAACACCCTCTGTTACTACTTTTAAGTTAAGAGCTTTTGCCATTCTAACTATGTTTTCAATAATGACAGGACCTTTTTTTGCCATTATATTATAATCAAGGAAGGATTTATCTAGCTTTATTACATCTATATTTAATGAACTTAAGCGGTTTAATGAAGAAACACCAGCTCCAAAATCGTCCATTGAGACTGTTAAACCAATTTTTTTGAGCTCATCAACTCGGTGTGTCATGTGCTTATCATTATCTAGAATAGCACTTTCAGTTACTTCTACTTCAATTTCAGTAGGTGAAATATCATATTTTAGCAAAAGTTTTTGAATTTTTGCAGGTGTTTCAGTGTCGAACAGTGTTTGCCCAGAAATATTAATTGAAATTACAGGTACTTTTGTAGTTTGTGAATATTTTTTAATAAAACGCAAAACTTCTTCAAAGACATAAAAATCAAGCTCTACGATAAAGCCATTAGCTTCAAACACTGGAATAAACTCATCAGGATAAAACGCAGGAGCATTTTTTGGTAGCCAACGAATTAAAGCCTCCGCTCCACCAACACAAAGCTTTGAGTAATCAATCTTAGGTTGATAAAAAACAGTAAATTCCTTATCTCTTAAGGCTTGTTCCATTCTAAAAACAATATCAGTTTGTTTTTCAAAGGATTTTTGCATTTGCTCATCAAAAATATTACATGTTAAAGCATGATTTTTTTTGCCACGTAATCTTGCAATATTTGCTCTATCAATAATAGCATTAATTTCAACTTGATTATCGTCAATAATATACCGACCAATTGACATGCTAAGGCTAAAGCTTTCACCAACAATTTCTTTAATACCAGGAATGATATAATTATAAGTAATATTTTCAATATTTTCTTCAGTATTTACTTTATGAAGAATAACAAATAAGTCACCAATAATTCTACTAACTGTTGCGCCAGAGCTTTGATAATGAGTACTTAAAGCATTTGCAATAGTCTTAATTGTTTTTGAGCCATATTCAAAGCCATAAATATTGTTAATTATTCGAAAATAATCAATATCTATAGTAATTACCTCATACTCATTTGGTTTAGCATTTTCAATGGTCGTTTGCATTATTTCACGAAAACGGTGCAGAGAAATCAAGCCTGTCATTGAGTCTGTGTTAATAATTTTTTGGATTTCATTTTTTTTGTTTTTTTGTTCATGCAAGAAGAAATATACAACACCAACAATAAAAATTAATGTTAAAATGATAACATGTGGCAGATAATCCATTAATAGGCTAGTAAAGCTTTTTGTAGGTAAAAATGCTTCTGTTTGAGTAGAAACAATTTCACTAATAATTTTTTCGTCAATGTGATTTATCATTGTGTTGAAAATAGATACATACTCACTAGGTAAATTCTTAGAAATATAGAATCTTAGAGGTAAAGTTATATCAGTTGCTATAATTCTAGTTGCATCAATGCCAAAGTGTGAATATACATATTCAGCACCAGTAGTTGTTAACAAGCCGGCTTCAAAATTTCCCGTAACATAGGATTGGAATGCTTCTTGAATGCCTTCATAAGTTAATATTTTACTATTTGGAAATTCTTTTGTAATTTTGCTATAGTCTAAGCTAGTATATTCGTACATACCAATATTAATTGGCGCATCTTTGTCAAAAACTTTTCCGCTTGGAACATTAGCAACAAGAACCATTGGCAAACGCAAAAATGGGATTGTCTGGTTATAATACCTGTAAATGGAAGGGAAAGAATCTTTGATTGCTAATAATATATCAAAAAATTGCCTGTCTATAACCCTATCACGATTATCATAGCCAACATAATCAACCTTAAAACCATGCTTATCAGCTAATAGGTTTAGAATATCAATAATAATGCCATTAGGTTTATTGTTATCAGATGAAAACTCAATAGGTCTATGATCAATTGTATAACCAACTTTAAAAGTCTTACCTTTTAAGAGCTTAGCTTCCTCTTTTGTTAAAAATCTTTTCGAAACTTGAGTGTTGTCATAATATGAGAGATAAGTTCTTTCAAGAAAATGTGCATCGTGTGTGATTATTTTTTTTATCTCTTGGTTAACTCTTTGGCTTATTGATAGTTTACCTTTGTTTGCGATAAAATAAATATTTTTTGTCGAAAGAGTTAAGGCGTTTTTATGCTTATGAAACCTTTCATCAATATTAGTTGTGAGGTAATAGTCAGCTTTAGTTTTATGAAGGTTTTCAAACTCAGAAAACACTAGTTTGACATCAATCCCTTTTTCTTTCATGAAACTGTTGAAGTCTAACAAAAATGGATTGTTATTACTAACACTTATCGTGCTATTACTTATTTTAGAAAAATCAGAATAAAAAATTGTTTCATCAATGTTTGATACTAGAAGTGCTTGCGCAGAGCCAATAGGAGTTAAAATATAGTTAAAGTCATTAGTTCTATTTTCACTGTAAGTAACAGGTCCATAAATATCAATATCACCTTTTTTTAGGGCTTCAAACGCGTCTTTTTGTGAGTATGAGATAAATTCAAAGCTTAAGTTACTGTTTTCCTCTATTTTTTTAAGTAAATCATAGCCAAAACCTTTTTTATCAACAGCATTATTGTCTGTTATGATACCAAAATCTTGAGTATATCCAACTTTTACTATTGTCTTGAATTGTTTTGCATATGAAATGTTTACATAACTTAACAAAATATATGTAACTATAACAATAGCTTTTAAAAACACATTTTTCATAATAACTACTTATTTTATATTAAAAATCAAAGAAAAAACAAAAACAGTAAACTAATTTTTAAAGTTTAATGTTATGCTAAAAAAAAGTCAATTGAAAGGCGTTATTTTTATTATGAGTTTTTCATTATAAATTAAAGCTAGAAAAAAATGAAAAATTTAAAATATGTAAAATTTTTCTTGCAATTTTTTAACAAAGGTTGTATGTTACACGAGTTGTTGTGTGGACCTATAGTTCAATTGGCAGAGCCCCCGGCTCATAACCGGTTTGTTGCAGGTTCAAGTCCTGCTGGGTCCACCACTTAAAACATTAAAAAAAACAGTAACTGTCTAACTCGGCATAGTTACTGTTTTTTTATTTTTGATACTGTCAAATCACTGTCTTCACATCTCATATTTTGGAGTACTTTAAAAAAAAGTACCACTGTGACATTGACTACACACTATAAGATATTAACGCGACTCTTTTTTTGAGCAACTAGGGAAATGATTTCAGTTTGCGCAAAAACAACACAGGTAGATATGCTCAAGTAGGGCATCATCACCGATAATTTCAATTAAGCAAGTTGAAATCAAAAATACTCAACTTAAGCTATAGTCTTCAATTAATTCTTCATAAGCCTCTTCAACTTTTTCAACACTACCAAAAGTGATATCATTTGTGTCAAGGTGAACTGAAACTACTCGTCCGTGCATACCACCATAGCCACTAAAACTAATGGTCATGCTTTTTGAATAATAAACACACTCATCAGTGCCTACAACAAGTGCAAGACTGTCTTTAAAGCCACGTGATAGTAACAATGCACCAGTTAAGGGGCAATGTGTTCCTGGAAATTGTGTATGAGTGATGTTTTTTACATTTTTCATATTTGAAACAGATTTTAACCTTGTTAGCTTTTCTAGCAAATTTCTGTTTTTGAAATTTAACGCTGATTCAAACATATTTTATCCTTAAAAATTACTCTATAACTTTTTTTCTTATATAGATAAAAATTAGATTAGTCAAAAATTTTTAGGCACTACAAAAAAATCTTGACATCAAAATATAGTTAGCCTAATCTAACTTTCACTAATTAATAAGGAGAATTCATAATATGAATAAAGAATTACAAGAAAAGGTAATGAAAATTGTTGAAGAGGGTAATTTGTCATATTTGTCAAAATTATCAAGAGATAGCGAGTCTACAGATGCAGAAGTTGCGCAAGTTTTGCCATATGAAATGTGTGCTATTGCAGATGCAAAAGATTTTGATGCAATTTGGAATGAAATTACAACTTGGGAATCATGCCTTTTTGTACAACGTAATTTAGGGTCAGTTTTAGAACTTATGGGTAAATTACCAAAAGGTAATTATGGTCATGGTTACTTTAATCTTGAGCATGGACATGATTATTGTGTAAGTGGTCACTTAAAAGTTGATGATATAGCATCAATTGCTTTCGTATCACTTAAAAAAGAAGGTATGCCCTCTATTGCTTTCTTTACTGCAAATAACGAAACAAAATTCACTATTTATGTTGGTCTTAAACATGGCGAAGATAAAAAAATGGAAGTTAGCGAAAGTGCTAAAGAATCTTTCTATAAAATGAAAGAAAAATTTGCTGCAAAAAAATAATTTTTTTTGTTTAAAAGGTTTGTATATTGCTATAAGTATATGCAAACCTTTTTCATGTCTTTCTTAGGAGTGCGAGAATGATTGATATTTCAAAAATTGAAGATATTAAAGAATTAAATGTAATTAGCGATAAATTAATCTCAGCTGGACTTCCAACAGCAGAGCAGTTTGCTAAACTAAAAGAGGCCGGAGTTGAAGTTGTTATAAATGTTATTCCACCTTTAAGTTCTGAACCACAACCAGACTTAGCAGCAATTTTTAATTCTGGTTTAACATATTTTAACATTCCATATAATCTTGGTAATCCGATAGTTTGCATGGAAGCTTTCATTGCAGTAATGGATTTAGTTCAAGATAAAAATGTACTAGTGCATTGTGCTGTTAATTGGCGTGCTTCTTTTATGCTTGATGCTTATAATCAAATTAAAACTGGCGAATATGACTCTAAATATGTTGCTAGTGTTGTGAATTATCAAACTATTATGAAGGATTATCCCTTATCAGTAAACTTCTTTAATCTTGTGAATGAACATTACAAAATAAATATTATACACTAAAAATGATTTAAATTTTCAAATTAAACTCATGTGACCTTAAAACGTTACATGAGTTTTTTTATTGCAGCTTAATAAATTGAGAGAATTCTAAAATTTTTGTTGACAGCTTCTAAAGACAGTGCTAAAGCTATCTCTAACAAAGTTAGATTAACAAAACATTATTTAAATAAATTGAATTAAGTTTGTATTTACAAATCGAGTTTTATTTAATCGTGCTGTGTTTTGAGGAAGACTTATTATCTAGATTTAAGGGAGTTTGTACAGAAATGAAAATTTTCAATCATTATGTAATAGCTAGTGCGTTAATTCTATGCAGTGCTTTAGCGGGTAGTGCATTAGCTGAAGAAATTAAAACAGACGAAGTAACTGTTAAAGCCACAACAGCAACTCGTTCTACAAAGGACTTATTAGAAGTTCCAATGTCAGTAACTGTTATTGACTCTGAGGAAATAGCAAAGCAGGGTTATAGGACTGTTTCTGATTTGCTTCGTAGTGTACCAGGCATTTATATTGAAACAAATGGTGATCCAACAATTGATAGGATTAGATTTCGTGGTGAACACACAGATAAAAATGTTATTTTAGTTAATGGTCAGCGCATGGTTAATATGGATAATGGAATTGATGGTATGCAGTTTGCAATCGATCCAGCAATTATTGAGCGCATTGAAGTTATTCGTGGTGCAGCGTCAGTTTTATATGGTGCTGAAGCTTTAGCAGGTGTTATTAATATTATTACTAAAACAGGTGGAGTAAAACCTATTCAAGCTGAAATGCGTACTTCTTATACAAGTTATGACGATGGTTTGAGTAGTAGTTTAAGTGTTTATGGTTCAAAAGATGGTTTTAATTATAGGGGAACATTGTCTTATAATGACCATAGAGAATACCAGTCTTTTCATACTGAACTACCTAAAACTTCGATGGAAAATTTTTCTGGTAACGCATATGTAAGTTATGATTTTTCAGATAAATTTACTTTGGCAGCAAGCTATGAATATTATACAAAAGATAGAGAGTATAGAAATAATCTTTTAAGCTCTAATCCTGATGTTGCAAGTTCTTGGAGTGATTATAACACAACTCGCCAACACTATGCTATCTATGCAGATGCTAAAAACCTTTCTAAATACTTAAGCAAGGTTCATGTTGATGCATATTATGAAGAATACACAACAACTCGTCATTCTATGGATAAATATGATAATCCAACTCTTGACTGGTATGAAAACCCAACACATAGTTTTGGCTTAAATGTTCAAACAGATTGGACAATTGGCGATCATACACTAATTATTGCAGGCTATGAATTTATTTACTCTAGTCTAGATAAAAAGACATATGACTACACAACAGCCTATGCTCTTGACGATATCGCATATAGAAAGGGCAATGAAACAACTCATGCAGGTTTCTTATCTATAGAGCATTATTTACCAGCAAATTTCACAATTAACTATGGTGTGCGTTATACTCATTATGATTCGCACATGGATAAAATCGAAACTGTTAATGCAGCAGGAAATGTTATATCTAATGGTCTTGTAAATGGTACCGATGGTGGAGATGATGGCTTTGTATTTAATGCTGGTATCGTTTGGACTGGTATTGAGAATTTAGCTCTTCGTGCATCTTGGGCACAAGGCTTTAAGCCAGCAACCATTTATGATAGATATGTGAGTTCTTCAGGTGGTTATAGTTGGTGGAGTGGCTACGGTTATGGTAATTTAGCTAATCCAAATCTTGAAGCTGAAACTTCAAACAACTTTGAAATTGGTGCAAGATATGACAATGGCAAATTTGCTGCTGATGTAGCACTTTTCTATACAATTTATGATAATTATATCAGTTCTGAGCAGATTCCAGTAGTGTTTCCTTTTGGCGGTAGCGATTGGGAAGATGGCTATGACTCAATGAATATGAATATCAATGACGTAAAAAATAGAGGTGTTGAAGTGTCTATGAGTTATACTTTTGACTCTGGCTTTGAACCTTATTTTGTTGGTCACTATATGAAACGTACTGCTGAAGGGCAAGCTGATAACTATGGTGTTCCTGCTTTAAATGGTAAAATCGGAGTTAGATATTTCACAAGTTTTAGGGATAACTTTTTCCGCTACAATGCAGACTTAAACATTCAAGGACAATCTGAAATCAGATGGGATACTGATAGTTATCCTGATGAACCTGCAACAGGTGGCTATGCAACTGTAAACTTAAGTTTTGGTGTTGAAATTGGTCATGAACAAGAATTCTTTGCTCAAGTTCAATTAAACAATATTTTAGATAAGCGTTATCAAACAAGACACTATAATAACTACTATGCAGCAGGTTTTAATGGTGGGATTACACTTGGATATCGTTTCTAGTTAAAAAATATAACGGGAAAGCAAAAAATACTTTCCCGTTATTACTAAATTTTTTTTAAAGAAAAAGGTGCTTCAAAAAATAATAAAAATTTATAAATTATAATACATTATAAAAGAATATAATAACTCTAAGTAAACTAATGAGAAAATTTTTCTTATTGGATCTTATTTTTTTGTTGACAATTTATTTGCTTTACTGCATTGTCAACAAAGTTTTGCATTTGAAACTTTATTCGCAAACAATGAAAAAAGTTTTTTTCTGCAAATTAAGTTGGTATGACTGTTTTAAGATTCAAAAAGGGAGTTTACAGGGGAATGAAGATTTTTAATCATTATGTTGTTGCCAGTGCACTTGTTTTAAGTGGTGCATTTGCTGGTAGCGCTTTAGCAGAGGAAATTACAACTGAAGCAGTTGAGGTTAAATCCACAACTGCAACACGTAGTGTGAAGGACTTAATGGACGTTCCGATGTCTGTTACTGTTATTGGACAAGAAGAAATTGCAAGAACAAATGCAAGTAATGTTAGTGAGTTACTTCGTTTAGTTCCTGGTGTTGGAGTTGTAACTAATAATAGACCAAATGTTGACCGTGTTCAAATTCGTGGTGAACACGCACGTAACACTTTGATTTTAGTTGATGGACAAAAAATTTCTGATATTTCAAATGTTGATGGTGCAGAGTTTGTAATTAACCCATCTTCAATTGAGCGTATTGAAGTAATTAAAGGTCCAGCTTCTGTTCTTTATGGTTCAGATGCTCTTGGTGGTGTTGTAAATATTATCACTAAAAAAGGTGGAGATAAGCCTATTCAAGGTGAAATCAGAACTTCATTTGATAGTGTAACTAACGGAGCTGAAGTTTCAACTAGTCTTTATGGTAGCTATAAAGGTTTAAATTATCGTATTTTAGGTTCAACTGAAAATCATCATAATTATGAAGCTTATAATGGTGAACTTCCACACAGTGAGATGGATAGTTGGAATGGCGATGTGTTCTTAAGTTATGATTTTAACGAGAACTTTACATTAGGTGCTAGCTATTCACATTTTTTCAAAAACAATCAATATGAAGATTATAGGACTAATATTACTCCTCCAACTACTTACACAGATTGGGAGCAAACAAGAGATAAATATGCTGCATTTGCAGAGTTAAAAAATATTAGCGATTATTTATCACGCATTAGAGCAGATTTTTATTATCAAGAAAATCAACGTGAATCTAACGGTTACAACTTTAAAACTGGAACTGATGTTTTCACAAGTGGTTATGATAATACATCAACTGCAACAGGTATAAGTTTACAGACTGATTGGACTTTTGGTGATAATACTTTTGTTATTGCTGGCTATGAATATTTAAAGGAAGAACTTGAGTATTATACTGTTAAAACTTTAAATAAAGTACGTGACTTAGAGCGTGATGGTAGTCAAACAACTCACTCAGCTTTTATTTCTGTAGAACACACCTTACCTTATGATTTTATTCTTAACTATGGTATGCGCTATTCTTTCTTTGAAACAGATATGAAAAAATACCAAAATCAAACTAATTTTGATAATAAATCAGAATCAAGACCAGTGTTTAATGTTGGTTTAGTATGGCGTGGCATTGAAGACTTAGCGCTTCGTGCAACTTGGACACAGGGCTATAGAGTACCATCTATTTATGAAAAATACGCAGTTTTCGTTGCTAATCCAGATTTAAAAAATGAAACTTCTGATAACTTTGAAATTGGTGCAAGATATACTGGTGGAAATTGGGATATTGATGCTGTAGTATTTTATAGTAAAGCAAAAGACTTTATCAGTACAAAACAAGATGAAGTTACAGGTGACTGGCTTTATCAAAACGTAGATGAAGTTGATAAATATGGCGTTGAGCTTTCAGCGGCTTATAATTTTGAAAATGGTTTAACACCATACGGAACCTTCGTATATTTAAGAGAAAAAACTGTTGGTGCTCCAAATGATTATAATGGTTTACCAGATTTTACTTCAACAATTGGTGTAAGATACTTTAAATCATTCAAAGATGGTTTGATTCGTGTTAATGCAGATCTTTATGTTTATGCACAATCAAGAATTGAAAACACTTTGAAAGCTAACGAAGTGCCAGGTTATGCAACTGTTAACTTAAGCACAGGCTTAGAGTGGGGCAAAGAGCAACAATTCTTCGCGCAAGTTGAGCTTAAAAACATCTTAGATAAGCGTTATAAGACTTGGTCAATCACTAACTATGAACAAGCAGGATTTAACTCAGCCTTAACACTAGGTTATCGCTTCTAATAGTTATAATTTTATTACATTTAAGCTAATATTTTTTAATATATAGTCGATGATGAAAAATATTTTAACATATTATAATAAAAGAATTTAGTAGTTA
>CAYJPK010000015.1:0-32382 GCA_964372035.1 uncultured Desulfovibrionaceae bacterium
TGTAACTATTAGTTTTTTTATTACAACATGTTAACATGTTTTTCATCATCGACTAGATAGTTGATAATAAACTATCTAAGTTAAGCTGTAATTGATTTTTGTAAGAGCATAAAAAAATACAAAAATTGATTTAAACTGAATAAATTCAAAATTTGTATTTTTATTATAAGTTTTATTGAAAAAATATATTTTCGATGCTTAATTTATTTTTCAATAGATATTAAATATTCATGTACTTTGATTGCAGCTATAGCACCGTCTGACACTGCTGTTGCAATTTGTCTGACTTGTTTTATCACCTGCACCAAAGACACCACAAATATTAGTTTCTTGGTTAGAATTTATTTTTATATAGCCCTTTTCAAGCTCAAGCTCAGGGTATATAGAGCTATTAGCAATTAAGCCAATATTCACAAAAACAAGAGCCTCAGGGCAAACAAGCTCCTTGCTTTTTCCTGTTAATAAATCTTCAAAAACAAGAGAATTGATGTTAGCCTCGCCTTTGATTTCTGTTAATTTTGTATGTGGTTTGACTTTTATATTATCAGCGTTTTTAACTTTTTCATTGAATTCACTAATGCTAATAAGTTCATTTTCTATGCAAACTATAGTAACAGTTTTTGCAAATTGTGAAAGATAAATAGCTTCTTTCGCAGCTCTACCAGCTCCGCCAATAACAAACATATCTTTGCCTGTATTTGCTTTACCAGCTTCATAAGGGTTTGTAGCAAAGGATTTTCCCTCATGCTTATCACCACCAATCACCTCCAGCTTTCTTGCTGTCGAGCCATTAGCAATAATAATTGATTTTGATTGATAGTTTGCATTGTTAGTTGTAATTTCCTTAATTTTCACACTAAGTTTAACAGCAAGTATTTCTTCATAATGAACATCAATATTATTGTTTTTAAGCTGCATGGACATTTTATTAGCAAACTCAACACCAGTTTCTTTTTGAAATGCACTAAAATAGTGTGAAACAGTTGATAAGTCCGCAATAATTCCGCCTACTCTAAGTTTTTCAAAGAGCAAAAAGTTAAGCCCTCAGCTTTTAGCATAAAGAGCAGCACTAACACCAGCGGGATCAGCTCCAATAATAATTAAATCATAAATCATAATAAAGCTTCTTGAAAAGTGTTATAACAAGCAGATAAAAATTATAATTAAAAAATTAAAGCCTGCATGAAGTGCAGGCTCGTTATATAAAAAAAATTTAAAAAAAAATTAAACTTTTAAAGTTCCACGATATTCTTGTAAGTCTTTAATTCCAAGTTCTTCACATAATTTAGGAAGTTCATTAGCAATTTTAAAGGCAATTGTTGGGTCTACAAAGTTTGCAGTTCCAAGCTGAACGCATGATGCACCAACTAAAATAAATTCAAGAACATCTTCAGCACTCATAATTCCACCAAGACCGATTACTGGAATTTTAACTGCTTGGCTAACTTGCCATACACAACGCAAGGCTACTGGCTTAATTGCTGGACCAGATAAACCACCAATAACAGTAGATAAGCGAGGTTTTTTAGTTCTAATATCAACAGACATGCCCTGTAAGGTATTAATACAAGAAACAGCATTTGCACCAGCAGATTCAACAGCTTGAGCAATACTTGCAATGTTTGTTACATTCGGTGATAATTTAACAATAACAGGTAAACCATTAGCCTTTTTGCAAACAGCTTCAGTTACTTTTGCGGCTTGGCTTGGATCTTGTCCAAATAAAACGCCACCTTCTTTCACATTAGGGCAGGAGATATTTACTTCAAAAGCAGCAACTCCTTCATGTTGCAATAAGCTAGCGCACTCGCCGAATTCTTCAGCACTTGTTGCATAAAGATTGGCGATAATTGGCACTTCTTTATATGGCAAGCGTGGCAATTTATGTTTTAAAAATTCCTCAATGCCATCATTTTGTAATCCAACAGCATTTAACATGCCAGCAGAAGTTTCTGCTATACGAGGTGATTTATTACCAACCCTTGGCTTGATTGATAAGCCTTTAACAACAATTCCACCAAGTTCTGATAAGTTGCCATAAGGTTCAAATTCCATTCCATATCCAAAAGTTCCAGACGCAGTTAAGATAGGATTTTTAAGTTGCAAAGCTTTGCCTGCGTTAATAGTCAAAGATGTATTCATACTATTGTTCATTTCCAATTAAGTATCGTTTAAGATTAATTTTAATATCATTCGGATCAATTGGCTTTGTGATATGCCCATTCATTCCAGCCGCAAGACATCTTTCTTTATCTTCATTCATAGCATTTGCTGTCATAGCAATAATAGGTGTATTTAGCAAATAGTCAAATTCAGCTTTTTCACCCAATTTTCTAATGTTGATTGTTGCCTCAACACCGTCCATAACAGGCATTTGCATATCCATAAATATGCAGCGATATTGCTTTTTCTTAACCATATCAACTGCTTCTTTACCATTATTTGCTATGTCAATAACAAAGCCGTATGGTTCTAAAAATGCCATTGCAATTTCTTGGTTAATATCATTATCCTCAACTACTAATATATTAACACCATCAAATTTAAGTTCTTCGTCATCAGAACTTTTTAAGCTGATGTTAGCTTCAGAAATTGAATTTTTAAACTCTTCTTGAGATGTAACTTTTGGCTTAATGGTAAACCAGAAGGTAGAACCTTGACCATAAACAGAATTAACACCAATATCACCACCCATTAATTCTGCTAATTTTTTACATATGGCAAGTCCAAGCCCAGTACCACCAAAACTTCTTGAGATAGTATTATCTGCTTGGCTAAATGGTTTAAACAGCCGTGAACGTTGTTCATCTGTTAAGCCAATACCAGTATCCGTTAGTTCAAAGCCAATAAGTATATGTTCGTCTTGAACAGGCTCTTTAACAAAAACACGAAGCGAAATACTACCTTTTGCAGTAAATTTAATAGCATTATTAAATAAGTTCAGGAGAATTTGACTTAAGCGTTTTTGATCGCCAATAAGAGCTGTTGGAACATCATCTTCAAAGTTAATGTTGATTTTAAGACCTTTGTCAGCAGCTGAAAAGCCAATGATGCTATGGACAGTATTTACGATGCTTTGAAGTTGCATTGGTGAGTTGGCAAGTTCTAATTTGCCTGCTTCAATTTTAGAAATATCAAGAACGTCGTTAATAATATTAAGCAAGGCACCAGCTGACAATTGAATTTTATCTAAATAGTTGATTTGTGTACTTGTTAGGTTAGTTCTTTCAAATATATGCGTAAAGCCAACAATAGCGTTCATCGGTGTTCTTATTTCGTGGCTAACGGTAGATAAGAAGGCTGTTTTTGCTTTTGATGCTGCTTCTGCTTGGTCACGGCTAATTGTAAGTTCCTTTGTGCGTTCAGCTACAAGGCTTTCTAGCATTTTCTTTTGTTCAGCTTCTTTAAATTCACGAACTTTTTGGCTAGTTACATCAGTTGCTAAGCCAATGACGCTAATAACTTTACCTTCTTTGCTAAGTTCTTTGGCTTTCCACATTAAGCTGTGCCATCTCCACTCGTTATCATAAGCTAAAACCCTAACTACAGCAGACATTACTTCACCAGGAACAGTTCCTCCCATTTGGTCGACTAAACTAAGATGTTCAGGATGAATTCTATCAACTAATTGTTGCAACGGACGAAAGCCTTCATTTTTGCCTGTAAATGCCCATAATTTATTCCATTGGTTGTTGTATTTTATAACACCAACTTCAAAATCAATTTCAAAGGTGCATAATTGTGCGAAATCAATAATACTTTCTGTATATTCATTGCTTTGTTTTAAGTCTGTAATAACATTTTGCATGTTATTTGTCATATTATTTAAAGCATTAGCAAGGATTTTAATCTCATCGTTTGTTTCTACTTCAATCGTTGTTTCAAGCTTTCCAGATCCAAGCCTTTGAGCACCCTTAATAACTTGTACAATAGGTCTAGTGATACTTTTGCCAATATAAAACGCAAAAATTATGCTAAGCAAAATTGAAGCAAATAAGCCTAAAACAATTTTATAAATCAATTCATTATAGCCAGCATAAACATCGCTAACAGCAGGATTAAGTGAGAATATCCAGCCGTTTGTGAGTTTACTATAGATAAATAAACGCTCAACATTATCGGTGCTAATAAAAGGAATAATTCCATGATCTTTATTTGCAATTTCGTCAGCAATATATTCAAATCTACTACCTTCAAGAGTTCGTAAATTTTGAACACTAGATTCATTGCCTGCAAAATAAGTAGGGTGGATTATAACATCATAATTTTCATTATAGAGTGACGCATATCCAGTATTGTTGACTTGAATTTGCTTAATAGCACTTAAAACAGAGCCAAGCTTATAGTCAGCACCAACAACACCAATAAAATGACCATCAATAATAATTGGCGCACAATATGAAACAAGGCTTAAAGTTTTGCCATTGCTTAATTTTTTTTGGTAAACATTAGTCCAAATACTTTTTCTTGAATTTTTTGGAGTAAGCCACCATTGTTTTTCACCAGCAACGCTAGGAGTATTAAAAAATGAAAAATCAGTTTTTGGTTGTCGCTCAACCTTACCGTCATCATTTTCATCTATGTAAAATATATCTTGAGGACTGTCTGACCACTTTGGATCAAAATAGACCCAAGCTGATTTAGATTCAATGCTTTTTTCTGCAATAGTTTTAACGTAATCGCTTAATTTTTCGGAATAAAGTTTGAGGTAGTGAGGATTGTTTTTCAAGCCATTGGTGCTGATAATATCTTCAATATAGAGTTTGAGTGATTTTACATTTTCCTCAACAGTTAAAATTTCAGTGCTAAAGGTTTGTGCATAATATCTTGATACATAGCTAAGTTCTGTCATTATGAGTTGTTCATTGTTAGTACGAACAAAGTTTATGCTTAAAAGGCATAGCAAGCTAGTAGATGCTATAATACATACAATGATACCATAAAATATTTTTGAGCTAATACTATTCATAATTATTTGTCTTAAAGTGAAATATTAGATAATAAGTTTTAATTAACACCAATTCTTTTAAGGATAGCAAAAAAAGATTTTCATTGCAAGAATAAAAAACAAGTCAATAAATTTAATAATGAAAAATATAGTAAGTTTTATAATAAAATTTTATTGAAAAAATCCAAGATAAAGGTGTTATCTTGGATTTTTTTATAACTGTTTTTACTTATAACTAAAAGTAATGAAAACTTAAATTACTTTGTTAAGTGCAAATTCAATAATACCTTCTGCACCAGCTTCTTTTAACTGAGGGATTAAATCACGTACTAAGTTAGAATCAACAACAGTTTCAACAGATGACCATTGATTATCATTTAAATGTGCAACTGTAGGGGAGTTTAATGAAGGTAAAATATTCAATACTCCATCAAGCTTAGCTGTTTTAACGTTCATTTTTAAACAAACTAAAGATTCAGCACGCAGAGCGCCTTGAATTAATAAGTCAATTTGTTCAATTTTACGACGTTTAAACGGATCTTCCCATGCTGTTTTATTAGCCAAAAGCACTGTATTTGTTTGCATAACTTCAGCAATAACACGAAGACCATGAGCTTTAATTGTTGTTTCAGTTTCAGTTACTTCAACAATAGCATCAGCAAGACCGTCAACAACTTTTGCTTCTGTAGCTCCCCAAGAATAATTGATTTTTACATCAATATTTAAATCTTCAAAGAATTTTTTGGTAGCACCTAAAAGTTCAGTTGCAATAGTTTTTCCAGCTAAGTCTTCAGGTTTTTGATATGGTGAATCACCTGCAACAGCTAAAACCCATCTTGCTGGCGCATTTGAAACCTTTGAATAAACTAAGTCTGATACGATAACAACATCGTCTAAAACTCCACGCTCAATTACCCAATCTTTGCCAGTTAAGCCAACGTCTAAAATTCCTTCTGATACATAAGTTGGAACTTCTTGTGGACGGCAAAGTCTAGCAGTTATTTCCTTATCATTAATTTCAGGGAAATAATTGCGGTGAAAAGTGCGAATTTTCCAGCCAGCACGCTCGAATAAACTAATTGTTGCACTTTCTAATGAACCTTTTGGAATTCCTAATTTTAATTGCTCAATCATTTTTTGTATACCTCTGCTGGATCAAATATCAATGGTGAACATATTTCCACCTTATCTTCTTTTAACTCTCTAAAAAAACAAGAACGATAACCCTTGTGACAAGCAGCGTCACCAATTTGTTCAATTAAAAGCAAAACAGCATCACTATCACAATCAAGACGAATAGATTTTAAAATTTGCACATGACCTGAACTTGCCCCTTTATGCCATAATTCATTTCTAGAACGTGAATAATAATGCACTTCTCCGCTTTCTAATGTTTTGTTCCATGATTCTTCGTTCATAAAAGCCATCATGAGAATTTCATTTGTGTTTGCATCTTGCGCAATTGCGGCAACTAAACCGTTAGCTTTGCTAAAATCAGGTTTAAAATCCTGTGGGGCAATGAATTTAGCCATTGTTACTCCAACTGTTTAAAATTGTTGTACGCCAAGCACTTAACTCTTCATAGAAGTTATCAAGGCTTAACATAGTTTTTTCATTAGTCTTTCTGTCCTTAACCTCAATTGTATTATTAGCTAGAGCCTTAGCTCCAACAATAATCTGCATTGGAATACCCATTAAATCAGCATCTTTAAATTTAATACCAGGGCGTTCTGTTCTATCGTCTATTAAGACTTCAATATTTTGCGCACCAAGCTTTTCATATACTTCATTCGCAAAATTATTCACTTGTTCATTTTTAGGGTCGAGATTTAAAATTGTAATCTCAAATGGAGCTAAGGCAGGTGGGAACACAATTCCAAATTCATCGTGGTTTTGCTCAATACATGCGGCAATAACACGTGAAACACCAATGCCATAACAACCCATAATCATAGGTTCTTCTTGCCCTTGTTCATTAGTAAATACGCAGTTCATAGCTTTTGAGTATTTTGTGCCAAGTTTAAATACATGGCCAACTTCAATACCCTTTGCAAAGCTGATTGAACCAGAGCAATTAGGACATAAATCACCATCAGCAATAAAACGTAAATCAGCAAATTCAATAGTGCTAACATCACGTTTTAAATTAATATTTGCAGTATGAGCATCAGCCTTATTAGCACCACAAATATAAGAACCGTTCATAAGTTCATTGTCAGCAATGATTTTCACCTTTAAGCCAATAGGACCAGCAAAGCCAACAGGAGCATTAGTTGTTTCTATAACTTGCTCTGGACTTGCCATTTCAAGTTCAGTTGCATCAAGATAATTTTTAAGCTTGATTTCGTTAAGCTCTCTGTCACCACGCACAAGCACTGCAACTATTTTTCCATCAGCAACATATAATAAGGTTTTAGCAAACTTATCAGCACTTAAGGATAAAAACTCACAAAGTTCAGCAATAGTATGTTGTTTAGGTGTTTCAATTTCTTTACAATCTTGCAACTGCTCAGCGACATTTGTATCTTTTTGAACAACTCTTGCACGCTCAATATTTGAAGACCAAGCACACTCATTACAATAAGCAATAGTATCTTCACCTGTTTCAGCTAACACCATAAATTCATGAGAAAAATTACCACCAATTGAGCCAGAATCAGCCTCAACAGCTCTAAATTTTAAACCCATGCGTGTAAAAATTTTGCGGTAAGCTTCATACATGTTTTTATAGCTAATATCAGCGCCTTCATCAGTAGCATCAAAGGAATAAGCATCTTTCATTAAAAATTCACGACCACGCATAATACCAAAGCGAGGGCGAATTTCATCTCTAAATTTCGTTTGAATTTGATATAAATTAAGCGGTAATTGGCGATATGAACGAACTTCATGTCGGATTAAGTCCGTCATAACTTCTTCATGAGTTGGTCCTAAGCAACATTCACGGTCATGCCTATCATTAAATCTAAGTAGTTCCTTGCCATATTGCTCCCACCTGCCAGACTCTTTCCATAAATCAGCTGGTTGAGCAGTTGGTAAAAAGGTTTCAAGCGCACCAGCTTTATTCATTTCTTCTCTAACTATTTGAGATGATTTGTTTAAACTGCGCAAACCGAATGGTAACCATGAGTAAACACCAGAGGTGAGTTTACGAATCATGCCGGCACGAATTAATAATTTGTGACTAACAATTTCCGCATCATTTGGAGCTTCTTTTAATGTAGGAATATAATATTTAGAATATCGCATTTTTTGTCCTGTATGCTAATTTAAAATTATTGCTTTTATTGTTGTAAGCAATCAGTGAAATTTAGCTTAGTATAAATTTTTGTCAAGTTTAAAAAATAGTTTCGAGTTAATAGCATTACTATAGCATTGTGTTAAGTTCTTCCAAAAAGGCATTTATGAGATTATCTTCACCCTTAACAGATTTAATAACCTTGCCATGCTTGAAAATAATTCCTTTATCTCGCCCGCCAGCTAGCCCTAAATCTGCTTCTTTAGCTTCACCAGGTCCATTAACTACACAGCCCATAACAGCTAGCTTTAGATTCTTTTTAATGCCACGAACTTTTTGTTCAACAATATCTGCAAGTCTAAAAAGGTCAATTTCACAGCGTCCGCAAGTAGGGCAGGAAATAATTTCAACTCCGTAATTACGAAGTCCTAAACAGCGTAGTAGTTCCCATGCAACTGGAATTTCATTACTAGGGCTTGAAGTCAAGGAAATACGAAGAGTATCACCAATTCCCTCAGCTAGTAAAATACCAAGCCCAACACTAGACTTTACAGTTCCACGCATAAGAGTTCCAGCTTCTGTCACTCCTAAATGCAGTGGGTAATCACAACAATGTGACATAAGCCTATAAGCATCAATAGTATCAAGAACAGAGGAAGATTTTAATGAAACTTTAATGTTGTCAAAATTACGTGATTCAAAATGCTTTACATGCTCAAGCGCACTTTCGACTAAAGCAGTTGGACCATGTCCAAATTGTTCAAGCATTTTTTTATCAACAGATCCACTATTAACACCAATTCTAATTGCAACTTGATTTGCTTTTGCAGCATCAATAACAGCATTTAATTTATCAAATCCACCTATGTTGCCAGGATTTATACGAATTCCCTTACAGCCATTTTCCATTGCTGCAATGGCAAGGCGATAGTCAAAATGAATATCAGCAATTAGAGGCACGCTAGATTTGTCACAAATTTCTTTTAAAGCATTTGCAGCTTCCTCATCAAGTACAGCTAAGCGCACAAGCTCACAACCAAGGCTTGCTAAGTCATGGATTTGCTTGAGGCTTTCTTCCACATTCTTCGTATCGCTAGTAATCATGCTCTGCACAACGATTGGCGCACCACCGCCAATTAGAACATTGCCAATTTTAATTTGCTTTGTAATTTTTCGATTTATATTCATGTGCTTTGTCTTTATTATAGTAGTTTAAAGTTGCTTGATAGGAATTTTTATATTGTAATTTTGAATTTGTAAAGCTGTAATTTTTTGTTTAAATGCTAATATTTCGGAATTTAGCTATAAGGGTTTAAATGTTTATACTTATATTGCGCTTGCTATTGGTTTGATAAGGTGATATAGCTAGATGAAGAACAACTTTATAAGGTAGATTGTTATGGATATTAGACAGATTAAAGAATCCTTTAGCCGTGTAAAAATCTATTATGCAAAAAAAGATAATGCAAAGGCTTTTTCGACAGCTGCTACTGCTTTAAGAGAGGCATTGAAGCTTCCTGGTGGATTGACAACTGAGCTTAAGGGTGCAACTCGTGAGCTTGTTACTCTATTATCTAAAGATGATTACGTTAAAAAAGTTAACCCTAACTTGGCATATAAGCCAGGCGATGAGAAGAACTTGCTTGCTCTTTTTACTGCTGTTCACCAACAAATCCTTAAAGATCAAGGCTTTGAAAGTTATGATGACACTAGAGCTAGAAAGCTAGCTTTAGACCAAAAAATCAATGCTGGAATCAAATTATTAGAGCAAGGTAAAATTAGCGAAGCTGATGAATCTTTTCAAGAATCTTTAAAGTTTTATAAAGATGAACATAGAGTGTTTTTATATATTAGTAGATTGCTAATTGCAGCAGGGCAGATTAAACGCTCTTTAACCTATATTAAACGTGGCTTAGAAATAAATAATAAAGATCCTGAGCTTGTAGCTGTTTTTAGGCAGGTGCGTGAGCTTTTATCAGGTGGTGAAAATGGCTAAGACTGTCCGCTTTATTCATGCGGCAGACTTACATTTAGATGCGTTAAACGGCGCAGTCACTGAAGATATTGCTAGCCATGAATCAAAACGTCTACATGAAGCAAACTTTATAGCCCTTAAAAGACTGGCAGACTTGTGTGAACAGGAACTGCCAGATTTTTTATTAATAGCTGGTGATGTTTATAATTATGAAAATCGCAGCGCTAGAGCTCAACTTTATTTAAGAGATTTTTGTTTGCGCCTTAAAGCTTTGAATATTCCTGTTTTGATTGTTCATGGCAATCATGACCCTCTTAACTCAAGAATTTTAAGTTTGAATTGGCCTGATAATGTAACTGTTTTTACAGAAGAAATCAGTAGCCAAAAAGTCTATAAAAATGACGAACTTGTTGCCTTAATTCAGGGCGTCAGTCATAATTCCTATAAAGAAAAAAGAAACTTAGCTAAATCATTTACTTATGATTATGATTTTGCTGATGATTGCTTGCAAGTCGGACTACTTCATACTTCTTGTGAGGCTAGTGGGCAGACTTATGCGCCGTGTTCTTTAACTGATTTACAAGATACAGGCTTGCATTATTTTGCACTTGGTCATGTGCATGAAGCAAAAGTCCTTTCTAAACAACCGCTTATACAGTATTCTGGTGCAATTCAAGGCTTACACATTAATGAAACAGGTCCACATGGCTGTTTATTAGTTGAAGCACAGTATAAGAGTAATGACTTTGAATTTAAAACAAAATTTTGTCCTTTGTCACCTGTATTGTGGCATCAATTAAATATTGAGCTTGAAGAAGATATGAGCTTTGATGGACTTGAGGAATTAATTTCAAAGGACTTAGAAGATGTTTGTGCTTATGCAAAATATGAAAATTCTGAATTAATTAGTGATATTGTAGTACGCATAATATTTAAAGGTCAAACAAAACTAAATTCAGAGCTTCGAGACTCAACTATTATAGCAGAGTTTTTAGAGCGTATACGCACAAATAAAGTTTATTCACCCAAAATATGGATTAAAGATATTCAAGTCTTAACTGAAGATGTCATAAATCGTGATGAGCAGATTAAGCGAGAAGATTTATATGGTGAGTTTTTACGCTTGTCTGATAATTATAAGCAAAATCCAGAACAAATTTTTGAATTGCAACAAGCTGCACTTAATGAACTTTTTGGTTCACAACGTATGCGTAATAAAGTTAGCCTGCCAACAGAATTTGAGCTTTTAAGTATGTTAGATGATGCTGAAAGTATTTGCTACAACTTATTAGAAAACGATTAATTATTTGTAAAATTTCGGAGATTTTTTTAATGCATATAAAATCATTTTATATTGAGCAATTTGGTATATTACAAGATCTAAAGCTTGATGATTTATCAGATGGATTAAATGTTTTTATCGGCAATAATGAAGCTGGTAAGTCTAGTTGCTTAGAATTTTTCCGTACAGTTTTAAGTGGTTACCCTAATAAAAACTCAGCAGAATATAAAGAAAAAGCAAGTCTTTTCAATAGTCGTTTAGGTACTGTTAAATTAATTACAAAACAGGGTATTTTCTCACTAACTCGCCGAAATGGTAACAATAATCTAATCTTGGAAGATAATGGTGGCAATAAGCTTGATGCAACAGTTTTTGAACAGCTTATAAGCGGTATGACTCGTGAAGTTTATCGCAATGTTTATGGCTTTAGCTTAAGTGAGTTACAAAGCTTTGAAAGTCTTAAAAAACAAGATGTTAGACATGCTTTATATGGTGCGAGTTTTGGCATGGGTCTAAAATCTCCAGGTCAGGCTATTGCAAGCATTGAAAATTCAATGAGCAAGCTATATAAGCCTCAAGGTTCAAATCAAATTATTCCTAAATTGCTAAAAGAACTTAGTGAACTGCGTGAACAAATAAACTTAGCAGAGCATAATCTTATAGATTATGACGAGCTAGTTTCACAAATTAAAGAACTTGAAGAGGCTAATAATTCCTTAAGAGCAAAGCAAAAAGAATTAAATCTTGAACTTAATGTTGTTGAGCGTAAGCTTGTGAATTGGCAACCTTGGGACGACTGGCAACGAGCCTGCCAAGAGCTTTTACAATTAGAATATGTTTCACCAAATTTCCCTAAAAATGGTGTCGAGCGTTTGCAAGTTGCTTTTGACCAATTCGAGCAAGCTAAGCGGAGCAAAAAAATTGCAGAGCAAAAGCTTTTAAAGATGAACCATGAGTTAGGACAGCTTGATATTAATTATGTACTGCTTGAAAAATCTAATGTTTTGCGTGGTTTAGCAGAGCGTAAATCAAGTTTTAAAAATGCCTTTGTGCAAATTCCGCTTTTAAATACAAGTATAGAGCAAACTAAAGAAAATTTACAAACTCATTTAGAAATTTTAGGGACTGACTTTACAGTTGAAAAGGTGAAAGGCATTGACCGCTCGCTCTTTATGCGCAAAGGTCTTGATGATAAGGCAGAGCAAATTAGCCAATACCAAAATGCTTATGATACAAGCGTGCAGTATATTGATAAAATTGCTCTAGAAATAGTTAGTGCCAAGCATAACCTTGAACTTGCAGAAAAAGAACTCGCTAATATTCCAACTCCAGCAACTGAACTTGATGATATGACAAGGGATAAGTTGCGTCGTGCTAAGGATAAATTTGAAAATGCTAAGGAGCGTTTACCAGAGCGCAAAAGAAATTTAGCGGAACTTGAAGCGGAGTATAAGCGTGTATTATCATTTTTAAAATTAAATGAAACAAGTTCAAGCATATTAGAAAAACTAGCAGAAATACAAGATGAAGCAATTGAGCTTGCAAATCAAATAACAATGCAAGTGCAAGAAGCAGAAACTGCTAAACAAGCTCTATTGCAAGCAAAAGAAAGCGAAAAGCAAATTAGAGTTCGCATGATGCGCCTGCAAAATGAAAAAGTGCAGCAGGGACTGCCAACAAGAAATTCATTGGAGCTTAAAAAGAATAATTTAAGGCGACTTCGTGAATTAAACACAGAAAGCATACAAGAAAAACAAAAATTAAATGAGTTAAGTGAAGAGCATAAATTATTTACTAAAAACATTGAGGTAGAGCAAAAAAAAGATATTAAGACTATTTTTAGCTTATCTAGCCTTACGCTTGGCTTAGTTGTTTTCATTGCCACCTATGTTTTTGGCTTTATGCAAAACGCTACAAGTTCAAATGATTTTATTTTATCGCCCTGGTATGGCGTTGGTTTAAGTGGAACTGGTCTTGTAAGTTTAACTTTTTCAAACAATGATAAGATAAGACATTTTTTACTGCAACCTCTTGCTTTTTTATGCATTGGCGGTGGTATGTCAGTAATTTTAGCAAAGCGTTTCTTAGATTTAAATCAAATAATTACAAGTAGTGGTCATGCTATAAACTTTGAAATGTGGGGTGGCTTTGTCACCATGCTATTTGGTATTGCCTCCTTAATGTTAAGTGCTAGTGGTAAAAATCTTGTATCTTCGCAAAAAAATCAAGCAGAGCAAATAGCTGAACGCTTAGGTCAAATTCGTAATAATTTAACGGTTGTTGATAGTGAAATTGATGCTCTTTGTGCGGCGTTAGAGATAACAGAAAATAGCGTTGCAGAGCTTGATCAATATGAAAATGAACTTGAGCTTGAGCGTGAAAAAGTTGTTACTAATGAGCGTATTGGGCAAGAATTTACAAATGTTGAGCAAGAGCTTGAAAAAGCTCACGAGTTTGTAGCTGAATGTGAAGCTGAGTTTAATGAGAAAAATTCAAAGCTTAATCGTTCAAAAATGCTGTGGCATGATTATTTAAATTCACTTGGTGTTGTAGTTATTCCAAGTTATGAGAGTGCGCAGACATTTTTTATGCGAGTTGAAAATGGTAGAAAGTCTTTACATGATAAGCACCTAGTGGAGCAGGAAATTCTAGAACTTGAAAATTATAGCACTGAACTTGCAATACTTGCAAAAGAGCTATTGCCAGAAAAATTTCACCCAGAAAATTGGCAAGAACAAGCGCTTGTCCTTCAAGCTGTCTATAAGATATTGGACTTATGTAGAGAAGCAGACTTAATGGCGGAAGAAAGAGCAGCAGCAAAAGAAGCTCTAAAAGCACGTTTAGAGCAACTTGATAATTTATACGAAAGCAAGCAAAAAGCTGAAGAAGAAGTATCTGTTGCAAAATTAAAACTAGACGAAATAGAATTAAACTGGCAAGAATTTTTACAAAGTCTTGGTCTTGAGCGTAACTTAACTCCTAAAATTGCCAGAGAAGCCTTTGATTGCATGGATAAGGTTTTACAAACTGATACAGAGTTAAGAAGATTAAGTACAGAGCTTGAGCGTTATGAGCAAGAATTGAATTTGTTTGTTGAGCCTCTTTGCCAACTGTTGAAGCAACTTGGTGTTTCTGAAAGAGTAAGCGGCAATGATGGGTACATACATTTACTTGATGACTTGCTTAGCAAACTTGAAATTAATCGTAAACATGATGAAACTAAATCAAGGTTACTACTCGAAATTTCTGAATTTAATGATGAGTTTGAAAGCGCACATATTTTTGAAAATGACTGTAAAGCAAGGATTGATAATCTTTTTAATATGGCTGAAGTGGATAACGAGGAAAGCTTTAGGCATAAAAGCGATGTGATGGATAAAAAGACAAGTCTTGTCGCAAGAAAGTCAGATTTAGAAAACTTATTAATTCGCTACATTGGCGGTGATATTGAAGCTGTTGTTAGAGAATTTTCTAAGCTAGACAAAGATGAGCTATTAAGGCGAAAAGACGATATTTCATTACAATTAAATAATCTTTTGGAGCAAGACAAAGTAGAGCTTCAAGCTCTAAGTGATTTGCGCCATAAACTTGAGCGTTTTAGTAGCTCTTCAGAGTTAGTAGAGCTAAAAATGTCTGAAAGCCAACTCCTTGAAATTATACGTCAAAAATCTCTTGAATGGAGTAAATTTGCTATTGCAAGGCATTTGCTTAATGAGGCAAGGCAGAATTTTGAACGTGAAAGGCAGCCAGAGCTTGTACGTATCGCTTCCGAATTATTTGCAAATATCACAGATAATGCTTGGGTTAAAATTAATACTTCTTTAGAAGACGGTAGCTTAAAGGTAATACCAGAAATAGGTGAAGCAATGCTACCAGAAAATTTAAGCCGTGGAACACAAGAGCAATTATATCTTTGCTTGCGCTTAGCTCATATTATTAGTCATTCTTCAATTGTTGAGCCACTTCCAGTTATTATGGACGATATATTAGTTAATTTTGACCTTGAACGAGCAAGTAGGACTATTGATATTATAGCTTCCTTAACAGCTCATACACAAAACAAGGTTCCAAATCAAATATTGTATTTCACTTGCCATGAACATCACGCTAATTTACTTGCAAAAGTTGCGAACGCAAAAGTTTATAGAGTAGAACATGGAAAGATTGCTAGTAATTAATTGGCACTGATTTATGAATTTTTTTCAACTTCGACTAAGTAAAAAAAAACAGCAATAAAATTTTATATAATATTAAATTTGATTGCTGTTTTTGTCTGTAATGATTTAAAATTATTGTTTAATTTTCGAAAATTAATAGAGTTGATGATGCTTTGTGCCAAAAAGATTGACAAAACAACAAAAAAATGGGAAAATTTTCCGATGGTTTTTAATTGTCTGGTTAAGCCAGTGATACATAAAAAGGAGTTACTATGAGTTTATCAAACAAGCCAAAAATTGCTGCTGTTTTAGGCGATCCTGCTGGAATTGGTCCTGAATTAGTTGCAAAATTATTTTGTGACGAGACAGAGCGCAATAAAGCTTACTTAGTTATTATTGCAGATAAAGACGAAGTTGAACGTGGAATGAGCATTGCTCAAAAGAAATTTCCGTATGTTGTTATTTCGAGTTTAGATAATGTTGAGGCAGAGTGGGAAAAAAATACTGTAAATGGTGTTACTACTCCGCTTTTATTTGATTATAATGCTGGAATTACAGATGGTTATGATAGAGCAGTAGCTACAGCTAAAGGCGGTAAATACAGCCTTGAAACTTTAGATTTAGCTTTAAATTTACATAAAAAAGGCGTTGTTGACGGTATTTTCTTTGCTCCGCTTAACAAAACTTCATTACACGCTGCTGGCATGACTCAAAGTGATGAACTTCACTGGTTTGCTGACCAATTAGGACATACTGGTCCTATTTGTGAATTTAATACACTTGATGGACTTTGGACAACAAGAGCGACATCTCACGTTGCAATTGCTGATGTTTCAAAGTTAATTACAAAAGAAAGAGTTATTGAAGCTGTTCAGCTTATTTATAAGGCACTCAAAATGTACGGCTTAGAAAACCCACGTGTTGCTGTTTGTGGTTTAAATCCGCATAATGGTGATGATGGTAACTTTGGTCGTGAAGAAATTGATGCTATCACACCTGCTTTAGAAGAAGCTAGAAAAATGGGTATGCCTACTGATGGACCATTTCCAGCTGATACCATCTTCTTAAAAGTTTTTGGCAAAGAAGGTCGTGGTTATGATGGTGTTGTTACTATGTATCATGACCAAGGTCAAATTGCTATTAAATTAATGGGCTTTTCACGTGGTGTTACTGTTCAAGGTGGTTTACCAGTTCCTATTGCAACTCCTGCTCACGGTACTGCTTTTGATATTGAAGGCAAAGGCGTTGCTGATGTTGGCGCAACATTACAAGCTTTTAACGTATTACTTAATTTATGTACTAAAAGATAGGAGCATTTTTCGTGCAACGTGTTATACCTAGTATATTAATTTTAGTTTCTGCTTATTGGCTTTATATGGCAGTTGCTAAATATGGTCTTTGGGACGATGAAGGTCCTGGTGGTGGTTTTATGCCAATGCTTGCTGCTTTAATTACTATTGGCTTTAGTATTGCAGCTATCGTTAAAACTAAAGTTGAAAGCGTTTTTATTCCAAAAACAATTTTTATTCCTGTTGTAATTATAATTGTGCTTTTACTTGCAGTTCCGTATGTTGGTTTATTACCGTTTGTATTTTTGATGTTATTATTTTGGTTCCGTGGTCTTGAGCACTATAGTTGGTCATTTACAATAATTATTTCATCTGCAGTTATTTTTGTAGTTTGGGCTATTTTCCAGTTATGGCTTAATGTTCCATTTCCAGAAGGCATTTGGGGGGATTTATTATGAGTGAAATTTTATCTCACTTAGTTTCTGGCTTTGGTGTTGCACTCCAACCATTTAATATCATGATGGCGGCTTTTGGTGCTATGATGGGTATTGTTGTTGGTGCTATGCCTGGTATTGGTTCACTCGCTGGTATTGCGCTTTTACTTCCGCTTACCTTTAAATTAGACCCAAGTGCTGCTATTATTATGCTCGCATCATTATATTATGCGAACATGTATGGCGGTTCATTTAGTGCTATTTTATTGAATATTCCTGGTGATTCTCCAGCTGTTATGACTGCCTTAGATGGTTATAAATTAACTCAAAAAGGTAAACCTGGTAAGGCGTTATTTTCTGCTATCTTAGCATCATTTATTGGTGGCTCTGTTGGTATTTTAATTCTTACCTTTATGGGACCGCTTTTAGCTGATGTTGGTCTTCGCTTTGGTCCTGCTGAAATGACTATGATTATCTTAATGGCCTTAACCTCTATTGGTTGGGTTTTAGGTGATAATCCAGTTAATGGTTTAGTTGCAACTGGCGTTGGTCTTATTTTAGCTACTATTGGTGTAGACCTTTCAACAGGTGCTTCACGTTATGCTTTTGGTGTGCCTGAGCTTCTTAGTGGTGTAAACTTTATTCCACTTGTTATTGGTATGTTTGGCTTTTCTCAAGTTATGATCTTAATGGAAGAGTATGGTAAGCCTGCTGAGATACATGATGATGAGCTTTCTAAGAAAAAACTTACTATTAAAGATAGTATGCTTGATAAAGAAGAATTAAAGCAAGTTGTACCTACTGCTCTTAAAACTGGTTTTGTTGGTACTTTTATTGGTGTATTACCTGGTGCTGGCGCAACCATGGCTGCGTTTTTAACCTATATTTTAGAGAAAAAAACTAATAGCAAGCATGGTCATGAAATGGGTTCTGGAACTCTTTGTGGTGTTGCTGCTCCTGAAGGTGGTAACAACGCTGCAGCTGCTGGTGCTTTTGCTCCATTATTATCACTTGGTATCCCAGGATCTGGCTCAACAGCAGTTTTACTTGGTGGTCTTATGATGTGGGGTCTTCGCCCTGGTCCACTTTTATTTACTGAAAGTCCAGATTTTGCTTGGGGCTTAGTTGCTTCTATGTACCTTGGTAACCTCATCTGCGTTGCTATGGCAATTATGGTAATTCCTTTCTTAGTTCATATTTTACGTGTTCCTAAGAGAATCATTGCTCCAATTGTTGCTGTTATTTGCGTAGTTGGTTCATATAGTGTTGGCAACAATATCTTCGACGTAATGTTAATGTTAATTGCTGGTGTTGTTGGTTACTATTTAATTTACTTTAAATATCCAGTTGCTCCATTATTGCTTGCTTTCGTTTTAGCTCCGATTTTAGAAAAATCAGTTAGAGCTTCATTTGAAATTTCAGGTGGTAGCCCAATTATTTTTGTGCAAAGCCCGATTGCTGCAACTTTCTTAACAATTACAGTTTTAATTTGTTTAGTTCCTTTATTTAAGAAAATCTTTGCCAAAGTGAAAAAAAGCTAGGCATTAATTTATAAGGAGATTTATATGAAAAAGAGTCTTATTTTGGTTTTAATGGCGATGTTTACAGTTGTGTGCTTAGGCACTGTTGCAAGTGCAGCATGGGCACCTAAAAGTGAAATTGAGTTTATCGTTCCATCTTCACCAGGTGGCGGTAGTGACTTAAACGCTCGTACAATTGCTGATATTGCACAAAAAGAAAAATTAAGCCCTGTTAACTTAGTTGTTATTAATAAACCAGGTGGTTCAGGCGCTGTTTCTTTCGCTTATGTTGGCGCAAAGAAAGGTGATACCGAGACTATGATGGTTTTACACAGCGGTCAGGACTTAGGTTCTTATGTTTTAAACTGGGACGTTAAAGGTAAAGACTTAACTTACCTTGGTACAGTTGCATTTGATGACTTAATCGTTTGTGCTTTAAAAGGTTCTGACTACACAGATATTAAATCTGCTATCGAAGCAAGTAAACAAAAACGTGTTACTTACGGTGGAGCTCAAAAAGGAAATGGCGACCATTCATCATTTTTAATGTTAAACAAATATACTGGTGCTAAATTCAAGTATGTTATGTTCAACAGCTCAGGTGAAGTAACTTCTGCTATGCTTGGCAAACACGTTAACTTAGGCGTTTTCAACCCAAGTGAAGCTATTGGTCAAGTTCGCGCTGGTAACTTAATTCCTTTAGCTACTTTCTCTACAAAAAGATTAAGTGGTGAGTTTGCTGATGTTCCTACTTTTGGTGAACTTGGTTACAAAGGTTTAGAAATTGCAGAAGTTCGTGCTATTTCTGGTCCTGCAGATATGTCAGCTGAATCAGTTGCTTTCTATGAAAAATTATTAGAAGACATCACTAAAACTGAAGCTTGGACTAAAAACTACATTGAGAAAAACTTCTTAACTCCAGTTTACATGGACGCTGAAGAAACTAAAAATTATTTCTTAAAAACTTCTAAAGAAGCTCTTGAGCGTTTCAAAGAAGACGGTTTAGTGAAATAATTAACTGAATTTTCAGTTATCACAAAGGGATAGGCTCTTAAGCTTATCCCTTTTTTTTTATGCTTTTTTATTTGATTAAAAATTCACAAATAAAATTTTTTCTTGCATATAAATAATAAAGTAGTATACTATTTTCAAAGTTTGAGCATGAAGATTTTTAAGTGTGCTATTTTAGGTACTTATTAATAATTGTGTTTTGTCATACTTTTTCTTAGAGCTTAAATATATGTATAGTAAATTTAGATGAAGTTACTATCATTGCCTGTGATAGCAGGCAATCAATGCGAAAGCATAAGTGCAATTTTATTACGCTGTTAAGTGCTTAAGCAAGTGTGTCTTTGCTTAAATTGACGGTAGTTATGTCAAGTTAAAATACTATAATTGTTACTTTTTAGTTACATATATTATGCGCATCTTGTATATTTCTTTTTATATAGTATCTTGTTTTTATGCCTTAGAATTGTTTATAAATGTTTATTTGATAAAGTTTTAGTTTATTTTTACAATTATTAAATTCAAGGAGTTTAAGATGATGGGTTCATACGCAGAGTACTTTGAAATGCAAAAAAATATGTTTGCAGAATGGGAAAAGTATACTCAAGCAACTGGTTTAAATGATTTTGCAAAAAATACAAATTTTGATTTTAAACCAGCAGAGTTTTTCAATAAAATGACTGAAGAAACTAAAAAATATAATGAAAAAGTAGCTGAACAGTTTGAAGAAGTTAATAAGTTTTGGACAAATATTGGACAAAGCTATAAGTCTTATGAAACTGTTTACGATTTATGGAAAGAGTTAAATAAAGACGGCGTATTAGAAGCTAAAGACGCTGTTAAAATATATGAATTATGGGTAGAAAAGAATTTAGATTTTGTTAAAACAAGCTTTATTCCTAACTTTCCAGTTAAAATGCAAGAATATTGTTCAAAAGTACTTGATAATATTAATACAGCTAGCAAAACTTCCAATGATTTTGCTAAATCTTGGGCAGAGAGTGAAAAAGCTTTTAAAGATGCATTTTCTGAATTTAATTCAGGTGATGCAAAATCATATGTTGAATATTTAGAGTCATTTAAAAAATCATATGATGATACGATTGGTAAGTTCATGAATGGTCCAACTTTTGGAAAAGACATGGAGTTTTGGAAGGCTCAAAATGCTAGCTTTGATAAATTTGTTAAATACAATATTGCATCAAGCAAATTTAATGCAAGCATGCAGGAAATTGCCAAAGAAGCTACAGAGCAAGTTGTTAATGATTTTGTGAATATGTCAAAAGATGGAACTCAGCCAAAAACATATGACGAGTTCTACAAATATTGGGCAAAGAAAGTTTCAAAAGCTTATGAGCAAATTTTATTAACAGATCACTTTGGTAAATTATCAGGTGAAATTGTTGATAGTATGTCAAAGTTTAAAATGGAGTCTGACAAATTATTTGAAATGTATGTTGCAAATACTCCACTTGTGACTAAATCCGAAATGGATTCGCTACATAAAACAGTTTATGATTTAAAGAAAGAAGTTCGTAGTTTAAAAGCTGAACTCAAAAAAATTAAAACTTCAACTCAAAATCAAACTAACTAATAGTGAATCAACTAGGAGTAATTATAATGAAAGCGCAAGCAACAGAAAATATGTATACTAATGCTACAAATGAGTTTTTTGAAAGTGTGGCAAGTAAAGTTCTTGAATGCCAAGAAAAAATTCTTAAATCATCAGAATTTTTTGCAGAACTTAATATAAATGAAATCAATCAAACACCAAAAGAGTTAGTTTTTCAAATTGATAAAATGAAATTATACCATTATACACCAATGGTGAAAAATCCAAATCAAGTCCCTGTAATGATTACATATGCTCTTATGAATAAGCAATATATTATGGATATACAGCAAGATAAGAGCTTTGTAAAAAAACTTTTAGAACTTGGGCAAGATGTTTATATTATCGATTGGGGCTATGCAACAGCAGAAGATCGTTATGTCACAATGGAAGATTACATTGAAGACTATATGGGTAGTGCTATTGATTTTATTTTGGAAAAACACGCTATCTCACAATTAAACTTAATTGGTAAATGTCAGGGCGGTACTTTTTCAGCTATTTATGCATCTATGTATCCTGAAAAAGTTAAAAACTTAGTTACAGTAGCTGCACCATTTGATTTTGATATTGAAGATGGTTTATTATTTAAATGGTCAAAAGAAATGGATATTGATTTATTAGTTGATACTTATGGTGTTATACCTGGTGATTTTTTCAATAATGTATTCATCATGTTAAGTCCTTATAATCTTTCAGTTGGCAAATATGTGAGCATTATGGATAAATTTGATGATCCTAAGGCTCTAGGTGAGTTTTTACGTATGGAAAAATGGATTTTTGATTGTCCTGCTCAAGCTGGTGAAAATTACCGCAAATGGATGAAGGATCTGTGGCAAGACAATAAGCTTATTAAGGGTGAATTTGTCTTAGGTGGCAAGAAAATTGACTTAAAAAATATCAATATGCCACTTTTAAATGTCTATGGATTAAAAGATAACCTTATTCCTGCTAGTTCTTCAAAGCCTTTGAATAAAGCTGTTTCTAGTTTAGATAAGGAAGAAGCTTCTTATAATATCGGTCATGCTGGAATTGTTGCAAGTTCTTTATCTCAAGCAGAAATTGCACCAAAAATTGCAAACTGGCTCAAAGACCATAGTAAAAAATAATTTGTAATCTTTGATTTAAAATAAAATTAACACTCTCATTTTAATATGGGAGTGTTTTTTTATGCTGGAATTAAGCTATTAATAGGATTTTTCAAGATTATATTATGTTGTAATAATGACATGATATACTAGGATATTATAAACAAAAAAACAGCAAGAAAGTATTAAACCTTCTTGCTGTTTCGTCTAGCTATAATTCATTTAAGAATTAAGCTTTATTTTCAGCTTTTTCAAACTCTTCTTGCATTTCTTTCTCTTGGAGTTCTATATTTCTCTTAATTAAACCAGATTTTTCATCATGGTGTAACCATTTTAAAAGACCAATTGCCATACCAACTAAGATAGGAACAAACGGAATTGAAATCAAGATAGCAATTTTCTTAATCGCATCAAAGCCAGAACCAGTAACAACAACGCAAAGTGGAATAACTGCTAAGAGTGCGCACCAGAAAATTCTAACTGCCATCTTAGGAACACCACGTTTAGTAGTTGTTTCAGCTAAAGCAAGTGATGCTGAATCCATTGAAGGAGCAACGAAGCCAACAATCAAAAGAAGAATAAATATTGGTAATAAAGTTGAGCCAAGCGGTAAAATTTCAAGAATACTATAAACAGCAACTTCACCAATACCGCTGTTAGCAAGAGCAACAACGTCAACTTGTTCTGTTGTAAAGGCATTAATAGCGAAGCTACCATTTACACCGAATAAGAACCAACCACCAACTGAAATACCGAGCATGGTAGCAAGACCTAATTCTTTAATTGTTCTACCTTTAGAAATTGTAGCAACGAAAATAGCCATCATTGCAAGATAGTTGTAGTAGAAAGCTTGATAGTAAACTGTCCAGCCCTCTGAGAATCCACTATTGTTAATAGGGTCAGAGAATAAGCTCATAAGAATTGTTTTATCAATCATATGTCCCAAGGTACTAACCATATTTTTCATAATAAATGAAGTTGGTCCAGTAGCAAAAACATATAAAATAAAGGCAATACATACATATGAAGTCCATTCAGTAAGAACTTTCATACCCTTAGCAGTACCAAGGTAAGCTGTAAAGGTATAAACAGCAGCAATGAATGCAATAATACCAATCTGAATAAACGGAGTAGTTTCAATGCCAAAAAGCTTGTTAAGACCGCCAGCCGCTAAAGGAACACAAAGACCAAGTGAAGAACTAAGCGCACCTAATACGCCGAAAATTACAATAAAGTCAATAACTTTACCGATAGCAGATTTGCCCTTAACCTTTTCACCCATCATAGCACTACAAACAGCACTTGTCTGGAATGAAGGAACTTTTCTAACAAATACACCATAAGCAATTGCAGTAGCCATAACTGTATACATTGCTTGGTGAGTAATTCCCCAGTGGAACCACTGGTAAGCTAGCGAAACTTCTAAAGCTTCCTTACTTCTAGGCTCAATGCCAAGACCAGGTGTTTCATAGTAGAATGCCCATTCAACAAATGACCAGTAAAGAGCGGCTGATGCAAGTGAAGCTAGCATCATCATAATAACATAGTTATATGTGCCATATTCAGGCTTGCAATCGCCAAGCCTTACCTTACCATATTTACCAAAAGTAAGGTAACAAGCTAAAATAAAAATAATAAATGATACTGTTAAGGAGATAGGTCCAAAATAAGCAATAATGCTCCAGAAATAACCATTTATAACATCAATAGTTGCTTTCGCATTTAAAGTCATAAATACTAAGAATACAAGCAAAACGCCAACGCTAACTATTGTAAGACCAACTTCGGTTTCTGTTTTTTCTACAGGAGGTTTTTTGTTTTCTTCCATATAACGCACCTTATATGTTAAGTGTGTATGCTAAAAAAATAACCGTAGAAAATTATTTTTCCCTACGGTTATTAACTAAATCGTATTATGAATTGTACGCCCAACCAGTGTAAATTTCTGGTCCACGTTTTTTGATTTGACCGCCAACGATAACTCGTTGAATTTCTGAAGTACCTTCCCAGATACGATCAACACGGGTATCACGCCATAAGCGCTCAACAGGGTTTTCTCTCATGTAGCCACGGCCACCTAAGATTTGAACTGCCTTATCACATACACGTCCTACCATTTCAGAACAGTATAATTTGATAGCAGATGCACGAGCGTGCTTCATTTTACGATCTGCATTTGGTTGAGAAATTTCCCAACAAATGCGATAGAGCATACTTTTTGCTGCCATAATATCCATAGCCATATCAGCAATCATAAATTCAATTGCTTGATAATCACGGATAGGCTTACCAAATGCGATACGTCCAGCTGCAAATTCATTAGCAACATTTAATGAACGAATAGCACCACCAACACAACGTGCAGCAATACCTAATCTAGCTTCAACAAACCAGTCTTTAGTCATTTCAAAGCCGTCACCAACTTTACCTAAGATTTTGTCATCAGCAACTTCAACATTTTCAAAGGTAAATTCAGGGTGCTTGAAAGCAAAGTGGTGAGTGAATTTAGGTGTGCGTTTAATGCTTACACCAGGTTGATTTTTTTCAACAAAGAAAACAGTTGCTTTTTCAGGATCACCGTCAACATGAGCGTGAACGAGGATAAAGTCAGCAACATCACCAACAGTAACATACCATTTTTCACCATTAATACGGTAACCGCCGTCAATTTTAGTAGCAGTAGTTAAACACATATTAGGATCAGAACCAGCGTCAGCTTCAGTGATAGCATAAGCATCACGACGCTTGTTTTGACATGATGGGATTAAATATTCATCAATTTGAGCTTGAGTGCCGAAGCGCATCGGGTATGAAGGCTGTGGAACTGCGTCCCAAATAGCGCCAGTAGACATACCGAGCTGCTCACTAACTAACATTTGCTCAAATAAGGTCATGCCTTGACCACCGTGTTCTTTAGTGTGGTTAGTAGCGTTAAAGCCCCAGTCCATAACTTTTTGATTGATGATAGCGTGAGTCTCTGGTGTAAGACCGTCGTTATCTTCACATTCCATTTCGTATGGGAAAAGTACTTGTTCTGTAAACTCTTTCGCTTTGATTTGTAATTCACGGTGTTCTTTGCTTAATGTAAAATCCATAATAAATCTCCTTAAATAAAATGATATGTTTTGGTATACATATTTGTAAAACTGATTAGGTGTATTTCAGTTTAGTTGACGTTAGCAAAGTTAAATAAAAAAATCAATAGTAAAAATGGTTTTTTGAGTGTTTTTATTTATATTTTGCTTTTTAGATATAAAATAAAATTAAAATTTTATACTATAACATACTGAAATAAAGCATATAAAATAAAATTTGATAGTTTAAAAATATTTTTTTTATTTTAGATATAAATATAAGATAATAGACATAGTTTTACCTCTTTTCACCCCCCCTTCCAATTTTTGTTGATTTTTACCCTCTTCAAAAAAGCAAATTTTGTTTCAGAGTATAGAATAGCTATAAAGACAAGGCTAAAGCCTATTACCATTTTTAAAGTAATTGCTTCTTGACCAATCAAAACAGCACATAAAACTGTAAAAGGTGCTTCTAGTGCCAAAATTACAGCAGCAGTTGCAGGGTGAGTATGCTTTTGCCCAGCATATTGCATTGAAAAAGCAATACAAGTAGCAAAAAGCATTAAATATCCAAGCTGCCAAATAGCACTTGTCGGAAATACAGTTAAAGGATCAGAGAAAAATATTACTCCAATCCAACAAGAAAGAGCAAAAGTTGAAAATTGAATTGTTGTCATAATAAACAAATCAACTTTATTAATGCATTTTGCGACAACAACAACATTTAGTGCAAAAAAAACAGCTCCAATAATTGTTAATAAATCACCAAAATTAACTGATAAATCACCCTCAAGTGAAATAAAACCAATTCCAGCTGTACAAACTATACTAGAAATTATCATGTATCTATCAGGGCGTTTTTCCCCTAAAATCCAGTATAAAATTGGTACAAGTATACAATAAATAGCTGTTAAAAAAGCATTTTTTCCAGATGTGGTTTGCTCAAGTCCCATAATTTGGAACATAAAGCCTAAAAAAAGACAAATTCCAGTATAAATACCATATTTAATATTTTGGAAATCAATATTTCGCAGACGCTTCCAAAAGGCAAGGCACATAATAAGTGACGCACCAGTTGTTCGGATTGCTAAAATCCAAAAAAAGGGGAGGGAGTTTAGGGCGTCCTTAGTAATAACAATGGCACTGCCCCAAATCATAGTAGATACAAGTAGCAATAAGCTACTGTATTTCTTCTCATATTCTTCGTATAGCATAAAAAGTCCTATGCTTTGAGAAAACTCTAAGCTATGCTAAAAATTATATCATGTCATGAACTTAATATTTCCTTCATAACATCACTGATTGGGCGACTAAGCCTATTAACAGAGTCATATCCAACATAGATAACTTCAGCACTAACAAGCATTTCATTTTCATTTTGACGATAAATTTCATAAACAATTGTAAAACTTTTATTTCCAATTCTTGCAATTCTAACTCCAATATCAAGCATATCACCCTCAAAAACTGGTGCAAAAAATTCGACAGTTGCCTTTCGCTGGCAAACTTCTGAATCAAGCTCGCTAACTAATTGCTTTAAAGTATAGCCCTTAGAGCGGAAAAATTCTACAATTGTAAAGTCTGAATAAATTGTATAATTGCCACCATATACAACACCTTGTGAATTTACCTCATTATGTCGAACTGGTATTTGACAAAAAAATACACAATCTTTTCTCATTATCTTAACCTTTATAATTAAACTATGTAGCTAAAATGCTTTTCATTAAATCTGTAATAGGGCGACTAACTCTATTTTTTGAGTCATAGCCAACATAAGTAACTTCCGCTAGCACTAAAATATCATCTTCGTCTTTCCGGTAAATTTCAAAACCTAGAGTAAAGCTCTTTGTGCCAATTCTTAACACACGAACGCCAACTTCAAGCTCATCTTCATCAAATGCGCTTGAATTATATTCAATACTTGATTTTTTATGACAAACTTCGGAGTCGTACTTATAAACTAAATCTTTGAAAGGATAGCCCCTTGAACGGAAAAAAGCATCAAAGGCAACGTCAGTATATATGATATAATTCCCATTATAAACAATACCTTGTTGATCAACTTCGTTGTATCTAACACGAATAGGGCAAAAGAAAATACAATCTTCTCTCATATTAGTTCCTTAATTTATTTTCTTGTGCTTGTAAGTAAATGTTCATATTTCTTAAATGCTTGATAGCGCATAAGAGCAGAGCGTGGATTTGGTGAGCGTGTTCTGACCTTGTGTTTAAGCGCATCAAAAACACAAATATCAACGCAATAACCGCAGTTAAGGCAAAGCTCAAACGCATCTGTTGTTGACTGCGCTACACCATCATCATTCATTTTAATAACACGAACTGGGCAAACATCAACACACTTATGACAACTCGTGCATTTAGACGCATCAGTAGATATAAGTTGTTCCATAATTAACTCTTCTTCTTTTTCTATGACAATATAGTTCACAAAGCTTAAAGCCTGTAAACTATAATTGTCATAAAATTAATGATAAACAGGACTAAACTAGATTTAACTAGCTTAGCTCAAACTAAATTAAGTTTGTGAAATTGCACCACTGGCAATCAGTTCATCGATTTTTTCTTGAGAATAACCAATGCTTTGTAACACCTGCGTACTATGTGCACCAGATTGAGAAGGAGCACTTGAATTGAAGTCAATAGGTGTTTTGCTAAACTTAATTGGTGTAGATACAGTTAAAACATCACCAACCTTAGGCTGTTTAATTGTATTTATCACATTAAGTTTCTTAGTATCTTCGTTATTCATAAACTCAACAAAGGTTTGAATTGCAGATACTGGAACATTAGCTTTAGTTAATTTTTCTTCAATTTCATATCTACCCATGGTAGAAGTAGCTTTTTCCATTTCAGCTATTAAAGCTTGAAGATTAGCTAAGCGATTTTCATTTGTATTAAAACGAGAATCATTAATGAGCGCACTAAGTCCAAGTGCATTACATGCATCAGCCCATTCTTTTTCGTTTGTTGTAGCAATTACAGCGTAACCATCTTTAGCTACAAATTCACCGTGAGGAGCATACCATGGATCATGGTTACCAGACTTATCAGTGAAATTGCCTGTTAAAGAGTGGTCAAGTACTGCGCTGTCGCACATATAGAAGGCGCAATCAAGCATAGCAATATCAACACGGCAACCTTTTCCAGTTGCTTGTTTGTTTAGTAAAGCCATTGAAAGACCACGCAATAAGTTTAAGCCTGCCCATGTATCACACATTGAAAAACCAGGCTTAATTGGAGGACCATTTGATACACCAGTTTGGCTAACTAAACCACTACGAGCTGCTGCAATAATATCCATGCAAGGCAGGTGTGAAAGTGGTCCATAAGTGCCAAATCCAGCGATTGAACCATAAATTAATTGCGGATTAACCTTAATCATTTCCTCAAAGCCAAGTCCGAGTTTTTCTAAGGTACCAGCCTTATAGTTTTCAATCACAACATCAACTTTTGCAACTAAGTCCATAACAACTTTTTTGCCTTCAGGTGAACGCATATCAATTGCAATGCCTTTTTTGCCTTTGTTGTACTGGGTAAAATAAATACTTGTATCATTAACGTAAGGGCCATATTCACGAGAAATATCACCAGCCCCTGGACGTTCAATTTTTATAACATCTGCACCAAGATCAGCTAGCATCATGCCACAAAAAGGCGCAGCTAGAACTTGTGAAAAGTCTAGGACTTTAATTCCTTCAAGAGGTCTTGTTTTCATATTCTATCCTTTCGCTATGTATAAGCTATGTAAAATTTTTAGATAACACCACTTTTCTTGAGTTCGTCAAGTTTTGCAGTATCAAGATTAAGGCTAGCATAAATTTCAGCATTATCTGCGCCTAGTCGTGGAGCGCTAACAAAGCCTTCTTCAGTTTCGCCAACAAATTTTACTGGTCGCCCTGGCATTACAAATTCACCTAATTCTTCGTCATTAACAGTAACAATCATATTTCTGACTTGTAATTGAGGTTGCTCGAGCGCCTCTTTAGTTGTACTACACATTGTTCCAGGAATTAAAACACTATCACACATTTCTGCTACTTCTTCCATAGTATAATTTTCAAACATTTCAGCAATTTGGTTTCTCAAATCACCAAAATAGTTCGCACCACGGGTAACATTTGTGTTATATCTTTCGTCAGTTATCCAGTCTTCACGCTCAAATACCATGCAGAATTTTTTCCACATATCGTCAGAGGAAATACCCATAGCAACATAACCATTTTTACATTTAATAATGTCATATGGGTTAATGAGCGGGTGAGCATTACCAGTACGCATTGGATCTTCGCCTGTAATACCGTGAGTGATAACTTTATCTTCTGTAATTGCGATTAACGAGCTACAAAGAGCTGTTTCAACTATTTGACCTTCACCTGTTTGTCTAGCATGTAAAAGAGCTAAACAAATACCAGAGGAGAGGAAGCTTGCATTGTATTTTTGAGCAATTTGGAAGCCGATTCTGGTTGGTGGATTTTCAGCAAAACCAGTAACATGCATTGCACCCATCTTAGCTTGAGTAACAAGCTCTGATTGTGCAACTTCTTGACTACAATCATAACCATAAGCTGTGGTTCTTGCATAAACAATTGATGGTTTTATAGCTGAAATGTCATCATAACCAATGCCAAGAGCTTCTAAAGTGCCTGGTTTAAAGTTTTCAATAATAACATCAGCGCTAAGTACTAAATCTTTATAGATTTTTTGACCTTCTTCAGTCCATAAATTTAAGGTAATACTCTTTTTACCACGGTCACGAAATGCATGGTAAGCGCTAGCACCATTTTTCATTGGACCAAAATTTCTGAGTGTATCTCCACCTTGTGGAGTTTCTATTTTGATGACCTCTGCGCCGTAGTCAGCTAGTTCCATACCGCAAAAGCCTGAAAGTACAGTTAAATCAAGTATTCTTGTCCCTTTTAAAGGCAACATAATGCTCTCCTTTTACATAGGAGAAAGGTATATCTCCCAGTTCTTTGTCAAAAAAAATAACCGTAAGAAATTAAATCCTTACGGTTATTAACTAAATCGTATTATGAATTGTACGCCCAACCAGTGTAAATTTCTGGTCCACGTTTTTTGATTTGACCGCCAACGATAACTCGTTGAATTTCTGAAGTACCTTCCCAGATACGATCAACACGGGTATCACGCCATAAGCGCTCAACAGGGTTTTCTCTCATGTAGCCACGGCCACCTAAGATTTGAACTGCCTTATCACATACACGTCCTACCATTTCAGAACAGTATAATTTGATAGCAGATGCACGAGCGTGCTTCATTTTACGATCTGCATTTGGTTGAGAAATTTCCCAACAAATGCGATAGAGCATACTTTTTGCTGCCATAATATCCATAGCCATATCAGCAATCATAAATTCAATTGCTTGATAATCACGGATAGGCTTACCAAATGCGATACGTCCAGCTGCAAATTCATTAGCAACATTTAATGAACGAATAGCACCACCAACACAACGTGCAGCAATACCTAATCTAGCTTCAACAAACCAGTCTTTAGTCATTTCAAAGCCGTCACCAACTTTACCTAAGATTTTGTCATCAGCAACTTCAACATTTTCAAAGGTAAATTCAGGGTGCTTGAAAGCAAAGTGGTGAGTGAATTTAGGTGTGCGTTTAATGCTTACACCAGGTTGATTTTTTTCAACAAAGAAAACAGTTGCTTTTTCAGGATCACCGTCAACATGAGCGTGAACGAGGATAAAGTCAGCAACATCACCAACAGTAACATACCATTTTTCACCATTAATACGGTAACCGCCGTCAATTTTAGTAGCAGTAGTTAAACACATATTAGGATCAGAACCAGCGTCAGCTTCAGTGATAGCATAAGCATCACGACGCTTGTTTTGACATGATGGGATTAAATATTCATCAATTTGAGCTTGAGTGCCGAAGCGCATCGGGTATGAAGGCTGTGGAACTGCGTCCCAAATAGCGCCAGTAGACATACCGAGCTGCTCACTAACTAACATTTGCTCAAATAAGGTCATGCCTTGACCACCGTGTTCTTTAGTGTGGTTAGTAGCGTTAAAGCCCCAGTCCATAACTTTTTGATTGATGATAGCGTGAGTCTCTGGTGTAAGACCGTCGTTATCTTCACATTCCATTTCGTATGGGAAAAGTACTTGTTCTGTAAACTCTTTCGCTTTGATTTGTAATTCACGGTGTTCTTTGCTTAATGTAAAATCCATAATAAATCTCCTTAAATAAAATGATATGTTTTGGTATACATATTTGTAAAACTGATTAGGTGTATTTCAGTTTAGTTGACGTTAGCAAAGTTCAAATAAAAAGGCAAGAGCTAAATTTAATTTTTAGTAGTATTTTTTTATAGAATATTTTATTTCATCTTAACATCTTTAAATAATAGAATAAATTTGATTTGATTTTATATGATTTTTAGATAAAACTACAATCAATTATTAAATATGATTTTATGAATGATAGTAATTTCATCTGAAATTACTATCATTGACTGCGCTAGCAGGCAATCACTGCGAAAGCATAAGTGCAATTTTATTGCGCTGTTAAGTGTTGGAGCAAGTGTGACTTTTTTTACCGTGATGCTAGTGATGTCAACTTAAAATACTATATTTGCTAGCCAGATTTTTAAACGTCAGATTTTTAAACAATAGACTAATTAAACTTTATTTTGTTTTTAGAGCAAAAAAAAAGGAAAGACTTAAAATATCTTTCCTTTTTATAGTTTAGG
>CAYJPK010000016.1:0-32112 GCA_964372035.1 uncultured Desulfovibrionaceae bacterium
CGTGGCGATAGAAAGCCGTTTGGCGATCGTGAACGCAAACCTTTTGGTGACAGAGATCGCAAGCCGTTTGGCGCAAGAGACTTTACTGAAAAAAGCCCATTTGAAATACTTTTAGACATTGATAAAGACATTATCAATTTAATTTTTAAGCGTACAAATCAACTTGAGCGTATTTTTAAAGGTAAGGATAGCGCAAAAGCTGAGAAAAAAATTAGAGCAAAATGGGAACAAGAAGCAGCTCGTGTAAGCCGTGATCCGCGTTTGATTCGCCAAGTATTTGCTTTGTTGCAAGAAGTTGAATGCTTAAATAACATTGAGGAAAGTGAAACTGCTAATGCTTTTGTGCTTAATCCAACACGTCAAGCTGTTGATATAAACCAAAAAGTTTTTGTAGACACAAGAAGTGCAAGATTAGTTGCAGCATTTTGTGCTATGAATAATGTTAGTGTTGAGATTGAAAATGTTCTTTTAAATGACGATATCATAGGTATTGTTAAAGCTTTTAACCAAATTGTTCATAATTTACGTTGGGAAGAAGACGGAAGAATTTTATGCGTACCGAACAATGAATTTAACAAGATTCAGCAAAGCGGTACTGTAATAGACAAGGTTGTCCATGTTGGCGATAATGAGCTAAACTTCTTAATCATTCTATTTTATATGTTAAGTATTCCATGTCGCTTAAAGTTAATGGGTGACAGTTCATTAAAGCTTAATAATTTTTCATATTTATCTAAGTTTTTACCTAGCCTTGGTGCAAGGTTTACTTCACTTATTCCAGGTCAAGAAAGCTTGCCTGCAAGACTTGAAGCATCTGGCATAATTCCAGATGAAATTACAATAACTGATGAACTTCCTTATGAAGCAGCGCTTGCTCTTAGCTTAGCTTTCATAAGCACTAAAAAGACAATGTACCTTAATTTTAAAGCTTATAGCCAAAAAGAAGCACTTTTTGCAGAGCTTGGTAAATTTATTAATGGTTTAATTATTACAAACGATGTAATCAACTTAAATATAAGTGAAGTTCGTGTTGTTAAAAAATTAAGTGCTCCTTGTGAAACAACTGCAGCTGCTATTTATTTAGCATTGCCAGTCTTTGCAGGTGGTAAAACAAGTCTTGATTTAAGCCAAAACATTGAAACTCAATCTGCTGAATTTAATGAACTTTGCGAAGTATTAAGATTTGCTGGTGCTAATTTAGAAATTGGTGATAAGGTTAGCTTAGAAGCAAATGAAGATTATACACTTCAAAACTGCGAATTAAAGCTTAGTGCAAATTCTTTACCACTCTTAAATGCTATTTATGCAATGCATGCTATCAAAAATGGTAGTATTGAATTACCTGAAATTTTAATGAGTGAAGAAAATCTCGAAGTTGCAGATACTTTCTTTGAGCAAATTAAGCTTGAAAGAAATGAAAAAACTTTAAGTCTTAAATCAGATGATGAAGATAGTTTTAGCACATGGCTTAGCCCTTCTTTAGAGTGGACAATTGCCTATATGTTAATTGCTCTTAGAGCTACAAATAAGCGTGGTATCGGGCTTATTAATCCTAGTGTAATTAATGAGTATATGCCAAACTTCTGGCAATTCTACAATAGCCTTGCTAAAGAAGAAGAAATTGAAGTTGAAAATGCTGAAGAGTCAGAGGAAGTACCGACAAAACGTCGTGTAAAAGCTGCAGGTTTTATGCCTGTTGAGCTTATGCCAGAACCTATTGTTGATGAAGATGACTTTTAATATGCATATTCCAAAATGTATTTTGACTATTGCCGGCTCCGACTCTGGAGCTGGCGCCGGTATTCAAGCAGATTTAAAAACCATTACCATGCTTGGGGGCTATGCTTTAACTGCAATTACAGCCCTTACAGCACAAAATGGTCTTGGTGTAACTGCAATTCACCCAGCAACAAGCGATTTCATGTCAGCGCAACTTGATGCTGTTTTAACAGGTTTTACTGTTGAAGCTGCTAAAACAGGTATGCTTTTTGATGAAAACATTATTAATATAGTGGCTGAAAAGTTAAAAGAACGCAAGTTTCCTTTAGTTGTTGATCCTGTCTGTGTGAGCCAAAGTGGACACAGACTTTTAAAAGATGAGGCTCTAGACGCCTTACAAGCTAAGATTTTACCCTTAGCTGATTTATTAACTCCAAATCGTCCTGAAGCAGAGTTATTAGCAAGCATGTCAATTAATTCAGAAGAAGATATTGCAAAGGCAGCTGAAAAACTACATAACATGGGTTCAAAAGCTGTTCTCATTAAAGGTGGACATTTTGATAGTGCTGGCGATGTACTTATTGACTGGCTCTGTTTACCAAATGCTAAACCACTTGCAATGCCTCAAAAATATGTTGAAACAAAGCACAATCACGGCACTGGTTGCACCTTGTCAGCTGCTATTACAACATATTTAGGTACTGGTGAAGATTTAGAAAGCGCTATTAAGCAGGCTCAAGCCTATTTAAACTTATGCTTAACTCATGGTTATGCTCCTGGGCTTGGAACAGGACCGCCTAATCATGCAATTCCTTACTATTTAGCTTAAATATTAGGACAGTTTATGCGTATATTAATTTCAGCAGATATTGAGGGTGTTAGCGGTATTGTTAACCCAGAACAAACAAAAGCTGGCTCTATAGAGTATGAAAAAGCTAGGATTTTGTTAACAGAAGAAGTTAATGCCTGTGTTAATGGAGCTATTTCAGGCGGTGCTACAGATATTGTAGTTGTCGATGCTCATGGAACTTATCGCAACATTTTATTTGATAAACTTCATAAAGAAGCAAAATTAATTTGCGGTAAACCAAGACTTTTTGGTATGATGACAGGCTTAGAAGAATGTGGATCTTTTGACGCTGCAATTTTACTTGGCTATCATGCAAGGGCTGGAAGTTATGGCGTTTTAAGCCATACTATTAATGGTAGAGCCTTTTTATCTATTAGCATTGATGGTAAAGCTGTTGGTGAAATTTTACTAAATAGTGCCTTAGCTGGTGAGCATAATGTGCCTATTGCCCTTGTTAGTGGTGATAATTATGTTGCTAAGGAATGTGCATTTTTAAATCAAGCTGAAATAATAACAACAAAGCAAGCTCTTTCAACTCATGCAGCTATGAATTTACCTTGTGAAATAGTGCATGAAGCTCTAGAAAATGGAGCTGAAATAGCAGTTTCAAAAATAAAAGAATTAAAAACTTATAAGCTAGAAAGTGATGACTTGTGGGTTGAAGTGATGACTTGCCATAATGTTTTCGCAGATATTTTTAGTCAACTTGAAGATGTTGAAAGAATTTATCCAAATGGAGTTGCTTTTTCAGCAAAAAATATCAAATCAATTATTAGAAAATTAAATATTCTTTCGGCTCTTGCAAGTACTGTCTGATTATTTAAACATATAATTTATATAGAACTGATTTCTGTTATTACGGAAATCAGTTTTTTTTTATGCAAAAACTGCATGTACTAAAAAAATATATATAATTTTAGTATGTTATAATAGTTAAGAACATTTTACGAACAAGAAATGAACATATATACTAACAAAGTATTAACATTAAAAAAACAAGTAAGTAACAAATAAAATACAAAATTATTGACATATTTTATTATATGCTAAGTTTAAATTAAACTATAAAATCAATATGTTAAGAAAGTTAAGAACATAAGAACATATATCCAAATGATTGCATTTTATTTATGAACATGCCGACTCATAAAAAATTTTACATTCTATGAAATACTTAATAATTAACAAAATAAAACATATAAATTTTAGAAATAAATATTTTTTATTGCCAACTAAAAGTATAATTGGTATTTTAGACAAATATTTTTTAAAAAGGGTAATTATTTATGAGCGCAGAATTTTTTGACCCAATTGAGGGTATTGATAGAGCAAGTCTAGAAGCATTACAATTTTCACGTTTACGCACAACTTTAGAAAGAGCAAGCAATGCTCCTTTTTATGCAAAGCGTTTAAATGAAGCTGGAATTATTCCTGCTGATCTAAAATCAATTGATGATTTTTATAATTTACCTTTTACTACAAAAGACGATTTAAGAGCGCAGTACCCTATGGGCTTAGCCTGTGTTGAGCCTAGTGAGTTTATAAGAATGCATGCTTCAAGTGGTACAACTGGTAGCCCCTCTGCAATATGTTATACTCAAAATGATATATATACCTGGTCTGATTTAATGGCTCGGTGCATGTATATGGTAGGAATTCGCAAAGGTGATGTTTTTCAGAATATGTCAGGCTATGGTCTTTTTACTGGTGGCCTTGGAATTCACTTTGGAGCTGAAAGGGTAGGCTGTATGACTATTCCTGCTGGTGCTGGAAATAGTCGCCGTCAAATAAAACTATTATCAGACTTTAAGACTTCTGCTATTCATATTTTACCATCATATGCCTTGCATATTGGCGCATTATTAAAAGAAGAGGGTATCGACCCTTATGAAACTTCACTTAGGGTTGCTTTAATTGGTGCTGAACCATATACAGAAGAAGTAAGAAAAAGAATTGAGCATTTACTTGGTGTAAAAGTTTATAACTCATATGGGCTATCTGAAATGAATGGACCAGGTGTTGCCTTTGAATGTGAAGCTCAAAATGGTATGCATATTTGGGAAGATGCATTTTTATTTGAAATTATTGATCCTAAAACAGGTAAACATGTTCCTGATGGTGAAGTTGGTGAATTAGTAATGACTACTTTATGCCGTGAAGGTATGCCTATTTTACGTTATCGTACACGTGATTTAACACGTATCATAACAGGTGAGTGCACTTGTGGGCGCAAACACCGCCGTATTGATAGAATTCAAGGACGCTCTGACGATATGCTTATTATTAAAGGCGTTAATATCTATCCTATGCAAATTGAAGCTGTTCTTATGGGCTTTACAGAAGTTGGACAAAATTATTTGATAGTTATTGAAAGAGAAAATGATCAAGATGTATTAAAGGTCAAGGTTGAAATCAAAGAAGAAAATTTTGTTGAAGATATGCGTGTACTGCGTAATTTACAAAGTGAAATAGCTAGAAAAATTCGTGATGAAATTTTGATTACACCTGTTATTGAGCTTGTTCAACAAAACTCCTTACCTGTTAGTGAAGGTAAAGCAGTTAGAGTTCATGATTTAAGATAATTTTAAAATTACAAATAATATTTTAAAAAGCCAGATTGTATAAACTTTTTGGCTTTTTTTATTCTTTTATATATAGTAGTAATACAAAAAAAAAGTGGCAGATAAACTACCACTTTTAATCAACCAAATAAGATAAAAATATCTTTTCTAGTGATGTAAATTATGCTTCAGATACACGAAGAGCTTCTTCGCTACAAACCTCAACACAATTTTGACAACCAACACACTCGTCAAGAGCTGTAGGAATTGCTTTTCCTTTTTTTACTTCATAAACTTCAACAGGACAAGCGTCCATGCAATCACCACAACCAATACATTTGTTTTGGTTTACATCAATTTTCCAACTCATTCTAAAACTCCATAAAATCTTTTATTAATGATGTTTTACCTTAATTTGTTTTCAAATTCAAGCAAAAAGCATACATAAAATGTAAATTCTAAAATGAATTATTTTAATATGATATATATAATATATAAAATTAAACTTTATCGTGCCATCCAGCCACCGTCAACCAAAACAGTTGAACCAGTTACATATGATGAAGCTTGTGAAGCTAGAAAAACTACGGCTCCTTTCATATCATCTTTATCGCCCCATTTACCCATTGGGATACGATTTAAGATTTCAGCACTACGCACAGGATCTTTTTGAAGTGCATCAGTATTATTTGTGGCCATGTAACCAGGAGCAATTGCATTAACAGTAATATTATATTTTGCTAATTCGTTCGCCATAAGCTTTGTAAGCCCATCTAAACCACTTTTACTTGAAGTGTATGAGGGAACACGGATTCCGCCTTGAAAGGCTAATAAGGAGCTTGTATTGATAATTCTGCCATTAATTTTTTGCTCAACCATTTTCTTTGCCACAGCTTGTGATAAAAAGAAAATACTTTTTAAATTAACGTTCATTACATCGTCCCAATCTTTTTCTGAAAAATCAAAAATATCATCACGACGAATAGTTCCCGCATTATTAACTAAAATATCAATTCTACCCATTTGCTTAATTGTTTCATCAACAATATATTGAATTTTATCTTGACTTACTAAATCAGCTTCAATATGAATAAATTTACGCCCTAGTTTTTTAATACTAGCTTCGATTTCTGGCATTGCATTAGCACCAACAGCAACAATATCAGCACCTGCTTCAGCTAAGCCTTCAGCCATTCCATATCCAAGCCCACGTCTAGCACCAGTTACTATAGCAACTTTACCAGTCAAATTAAATTGCTCTAAAATCATAATTTACTCCTAATTTATTATTGATTAATATTTAGTTTATTAATCAAAGTAGATTTTAATTTTTTATCAAATAAATCAGACCATGTAGGATAATTTAATACTTCAAAATCATTCATTTTAAAGTAAAAATGGTGAAGTAAAAAATAATCAGCTTTTAAACCATTATATTTTTCATCACCTATAAGAGGAAGATCAATTTCTGACATATGTTTACGAATTTGATGTCTTGCACCTTGAATAATTTTTACAATAACAATACTAATATGATTATTATATTCAGCATTTATTAGTTCTGTAATTTTTTTAGATTCTACATCATCAAAATTATAAAAATCAATTATGCTTGTTCTGCGCTCATTTTTAGTTTCAAGTTCAAAAAGCTTGGAATTAAGTGCCTCTAGATTTTCAATATGTTTTGAAACTACACACAGATAATATTTATTAACTGTTTGCCTATTCACATCTAATATTTTGCTTGCATTATCAGAAGATGAAGCTAGTAAAATACCAGACGTATAATAATCAAGTCTATTCAATAACTTAACATTATATTTTATTTCATTACAAAGAACTGGTAATACAGTTTCAATACTATTATTTGCTCCACCTTTTAAATGCACACTATGCCATTTTGATGGTTTGTAAATAGCTACAAAATCATCATTTTTTGAAATAATATAAGGTTTATTATCCGCAAAGGTATCTTCACTATAAGCTAATTCTTCATCTTCAATTTTAACTGTGATAACTTGATTAAGCTTTAATTTTTGAGCTTCTTTTGCTACTTTATCATCAATTAAAACAAAAGCTTGCTCGCAAAGTCTACGTCTAGCCCGCAAGCTATAATTAGGTAAAAGCTCTTTAAGTGCAAAATCTAGGCGTTTACCAACAAAATCATTATTAACAATAAATTGCATTATTAATGGTGATTTTTTTCATTTGGGCTAGAATTTTTAATATAACGTAAAGCCACACCAACAGCAGCAACTCCAAGTAAAAACCATACAAAATCCATATATTCCTCCGAATAATTTAAAAAGACAAAAGCAGATTATTACACCTGCTTTTATCTTGAAATAATAAAAAATTACATTTCGCTTATGCTTTCTAATTCTTCTTCATCAAGTAATTTATCAAGATCAAGTAAAATTAAGAGTTTATCGTTTAATTTACCAACTCCTCTCATATATTCAGAGCCAATACCAGCAACAACTGGTGGAGGTGGTTCAACGGTTGATTCTTTAATACGTAAAACTTCACATACTTCATCAACAACAAAACCAACAATTTGCCCTTGCAAATCCATAACTTCAATTCTTGTACTACTATCATGCACACTTGGTTCCATTCCAAAACGACGGCGCATATCAATAACTGGTATAACTTTACCACGTAAATTAATAACACCTTCAACAAATCCTGGAGCATTTGGAACTTTAGTAATTGGCATCATACGAATAATTTCTTGAACTTTTAAAATATCAACACCAAATTCTTCATGTGCGATACGAAAAGTAACAAGTTGAATTAAGTTATTGTCAGCATTAACAAAGTTTTTGTCTTCTGACATAGCATTACCCTCTTTTTATATTTTAAGTTAATTAAAGTTACTGTTTTGAAACAGTGGTATCAACCATAAAATTAAAATAAATTAAAACTGTATAACTTAGAAATATTACTATATTAAAATAAAAGCAATACATTTATATAAAAAACTAAAAATTAAACCCAATAATCATAAATTAAATTAAATTTATCTAAACTTTCGCTAATTTCACGCTGTGTTACACTTGCAGCACCAACACGGCTAACAACAATACCTGCAGCAAAATTAGATAAAATACATGCACTTAACATGTCAGATCCACATGACAAAGCAAGTGCAATAGTTGCTATAACAGTATCACCTGCACCAGTTACATCAAACACATCTTGAGCTAATGTTGGAATGTGCGTAACTTTATTTTCACTAAATAAAGCCATACCATCAGCACCTAAGGTTACAAGTAAATTATCAAGCTTAAGCTTGTTTTTGACATTGTTACCAGCTAATAAAATATCTTTTTTACCATTAATTTGCGTTTTAGCACCAAGACTTAATTCTTTTAAATTTGGTGTTATTAAGTTTACATTTTCAAATAACACAAAATTATTTGGCTTTGGATCAACTAAAATAAAAGGCTTCTTAGTTCTATTTTTAAAAATATCATTAAAAGCATCAATAAATTTTTGATTAAATAAACCTTTTGCATAATCAGATAATATTATAATTTCAAAATTATCTACTTCTTGCTGTATATAATCTAAAATTAAACTTAACTCAGTATTGTCAAGGTCAAAATCATCTTCATAATCTAAACGTAGCATTTGCTGACGTTGTGACATTATTCTTGTTTTAACAGTAGTACGGCGCTTTGCTGATTTTAATAATATAGGTTTAATATTATTTTTAATTAATAAACTTTCAAGCTCATTAGAATTTTCATCATTACCGCAAAGACTGATTAAAGTAACATTACCACCTAAAGCTGCAATATTAACAGCTACATTGCCTGAACCACCAAGCAAATTATGCTGTTCATTAACCTTAACAACAGGAACAGGTGCTTCAGGTGAAATACGCTCAACGCTACCTTGCATATAGCTATCAAGCATAATATCACCGATAACTAATACCTTACCAGTATCGAATTTTTCAACAATTTTAAGCAAATTATCTTTATTCATTAGTTTCAACCGCAGTTTCAGGGCTTTCTATATTAATTTCAGATAAACCTAATAAATCTAGCATTTTATTTAATTGTTCAGGTGATTCATATGGCAGAACAATTCTTCCACTTTCTTCAGTTCCGCTAAGTAAAGCTTTTGAACTAAAATTACTGCGTAAATGTTTTTGTAAGTTAACCATTAACTCAGATTTTTTTCTACTATTTTTAACTTCTTTTTTTTCTTTAATGGCACTTAGATGTTCAGGTAATGAATTATTTTTCTTATAGTAAAGTGCCGCAGATTCAGCATCTCTAACGGATAAGTCTTTATCTAAAATAGCCTTATATAAACTATTTCTAATATCTTCATCAGTTATTGAAAGTAAAGCTCTTGCATGTCCAGCACTTATTTCTTTATTAATAATACTTTCTAAAATAGTATCAGATAATTGTAATAATCTTAATAAATTAGCTACCGTTGAACGATTTTTTCCAATTTTAGAAGCAATTTCTTCTTGACTCAAACCTAATTCTTTACGAATTTCTTCAATCCCTCTTGCTTCTTCAACAGCATTTAAATTTTCACGCTGCATATTTTCAATTAAAGCAATAAGTAAAATATCTTCACGCCTTACATCACGAACTAACACTGGTACTTCAACTAAACCAGCTTGTTTAGCAGCTAAAAATCGACGTTCACCAGCAATTATTTCATACTGTTCAGGGTAGGAATTTTCAACAACACGAACAATAATAGGTTGCAATACACCTTGTGCTTTAATAGATTCTGCAAGTTCAGACAAAGCATTTTCATCAAAATATTTTCTTGGTTGATCTGCTCTTGAAACTAAAGAGTTAATTGGAACGATAGTATTAGATTTACTTGAACTAGCTCCAAAAGTATCCTTATTCATTAAACTTTCAAGACCTCTACCTAAAGCTTTAGCGCACATATATTTCTCCTAGATATCTAAATCTCTAACCATTAGAGCATTGCGTTCAATAAAATCACGTCTTGCTTCAACCTTATCACCCATTAATTGAACAAAAGCATCATCAGCATCAGCAATATCATCAATATTTACTTTTAATAAAGTTCTATTTTCAGGATTCATAGTAGTTACCCAAAGTTGATCAGGGTTCATTTCACCTAAACCTTTGTAACGCTGAATACTTATACCCTTTCTTGATGCTTCCAAACATGAGTCATATAAATCAAAAATATTATGGAGGACTTCTTCTTTTGCCTTATGTGTAAGACTGAAATTAAATCCACCACAGTCATTTCTTATTTCAACATAATTTTCCCAAGCGTTTAAATATAACTTAGAAGTAAATAATTCAGCAGCAACTCTTGTTCTATGACCATTTAAATTTTCAAAGATAACAAAGGTACGATCATTATCTTCATGTGTTTCGATTTCAGTTTTAACACTATATCCTGATTCTTTAAGCTCTTCAATAAAAGTTGAAGAAGTTTGTTCAGTTAAACAATCAGGAGTTAAGCGTGAATTTAAGCTTATCAAAGCTAAAAATAAATTACGTGAAATGCCTGCACTTTCAGCATCTTTAATTCTATTTTCAACTTCTTCAATTTTATGTAGTAAATCAATAATTTCAGTACCATTAAAGTTTTTATTATTTTGACTGGTTACTTGCATATCTTCACTAATTCTTTTCATTAAAAATTCATTTAATTCTACATCATCTTTAATGAATTTTTCCATACGTGAATTATGTGCTCTATACAAAGGAGGCTGCGCAATATAAAGATAACCATCTTCAATTAATTTACGATAATTACGGAAGAAGAAAGTCAAAAGTAAGGTCCTAATATGCGCACCATCAACATCAGCATCTGTCATAATAACAATTTTATGATAACGTAATTTTGTATAATCAGTATCATCTTCACCAATGCCAGCTCCCATAGCAGTAATTAAAGCTCTAACTTCTTTATTAGCCAGCATCTTATCAAAACGAGTGCGTTCAGTATTTAAAATTTTACCACGAAGCGGTAAAATAGCTTGAGTATTAGGATTTCTACCTTGCTTAGCAGAACCGCCCGCACTGTCACCTTCCACTATGAATAATTCAGAGTCCTCAGGGTTTTTGCTTTGGCAATCAGCTAATTTGCCAGGTAAAGCATTATCAGATAAAGCACCTTTACGTCTAACTAAATCTTTAGCTTTTCTAGCAGCATCACGAGCACGTGCAGCATCAACAGCTTTATCAATAATTAATCTTGCATCTTTAGGATTTTCCTGAAAATGTTGGCTTAAGCTATCATAAACAATACCTGCTACAATACCAGAAATTTCACTATTACCAAGCTTTGTTTTTGTTTGCCCTTCAAACTGAGGTTGAGGCAATTTAACACTAATAACAGCAGTTAAACCTTCACGCACATCATCACCAGATAAAACAGTTCCTTTCATCTTTTTAACTAAATCTGGTTGACCCTTAATATAGCCATTAATAGCACGTGTTAAAGCTGCTTTAAAGCCTGCTAAGTGAGTACCGCCTTCTTTTGTTCTAATATTATTAGCAAAAGTAAGTACATTTTCTTTATATCCAGAATTATACTGTAAAGCGTATTCAACACTAACTCCATCAACAACACCTTCACTATCAACAATAGTATGAATACCAATTTCACCAGCATTTAAATCATGGACAAATTGTTTAATACCACCATCAGCAACAAAAAGATGAGTTTCAGAAGTTCTTTCATCAGTAACAACAATTTCTAAACCACGGTTAAGATAAGCTAATTCTTCAAATCTTTTCTTTAAAGTTTCATAAGAAAAAATTGTTGTTTCAAATATTTCTTCATCTGGCTTAAACCTAACAGTTGTACCGTGACTATCAGCAAGACCGATTTCAATTACATCACTTACAGGAACGCCACGTTCATAGTCTTGTTTATATCTATGTCCATCACGTCTAATAATTACTTCAAGTGTTTCTGAAAGAGCATTAACACACGATACACCAACACCATGTAAACCGCCTGAAACTTTATAGGCATTATTATCGAATTTACCACCTGCGTGCAATTTAGTCATAACAACTTGCACAGCAGGAATACCTTCTTTTGGGTGAATATCAACTGGAATACCACGTCCATTATCTTTTACAGTAATCGAATTATCAATATGCATGATAACTTCAATACGTGTACAATATCCAGCCATCGCTTCATCTATTGAGTTATCAACAACTTCATAAACAAGGTGATGTAAACCACGTACATCAGTTGAACCAATATACATAGCAGGACGCTTGCGAACTGCTGATAAACCTTCAAGAACTGTAATAGCTCCTGCATCATAAGTAGTTGTAACTTTCGTGTTATTGCTCATATTTCCTCAAATATTTTAGTTAAATTTTAAAAATATCTTTTTATTATTCAACTTCTTCGTAATTCATTTCTTCATTAATTTTCATTGGCATAATTAAGACCATATAGTCTTTATCATTGTCAGCAGTAATGCCACATGGTCCTTCATTAGTTGTTAAAGTCATCATTAATTCTTCTGACTCAAATCTATTAAATATTTCCATCATATTTTTTGTAGGAAATGCAATTTTACCAATATCACCATTATATTTTATTTCCAAAGATTCAGTAGCGGAGCCTGTTTGTTGATCTTGAACAGATAACACAGCTTCACTACTTGATAAATTAAAATATGTACATCTATCATTTTCAGTATTAAAAATAAATATACGGTCATATGCTTCTAAAGCTTCTTTACGATTAAGCTTAAGCTCAGATGAATCAACATTTAGTCTATCTAAAAAAGTATTATAATCAGGGTAAGTATGATGTGCACGTGGAATACTTAACATTTCATTGCCACCATTTCTTCTCATAAATACACGTTTTTCAGTAATATTTATTTCAATTTCATCATTTTCAAGCCATTTTCTAAGATCTTGAACATATTTTTTTTGAATTAAAAGACCATTTTCTGGTAATTTATCATGAAATTCTTGATTTACAAAATTAGCTTTAGCAAATTGATGACCATTTAAACCACAAACATCTAACTTACCTTCACCACATGCTTTAATAAATAAGCAAGAAATAGCATCTTGTGTTTCATCATCGCTAATACAAAATAAAACTTTATCAATAAGTTCTTTAAATAAATCACCAGCCCACAAGATAGCATTTTCTTCTGGAAAAGAATTTAATTCTTGAAACCATGTATTATCATTAACAGGTAATTTATAATTTCTTCTTCCTTGATTAATAACTAGATTATTTGATTCGTCTAATTTAATATGAACTTCACCATTTGGCAAACGACGTAAAAGTTCAACAAAGGATTTACCATTAACACCAACTAAACCTTGTTCTTTAACCTCAACCTCATATGAACCAGTAAACTCAATATTTGAATCACTAATCATAAGTGTAAGTGAAGAGTTCTCAGCCTTAAGCCATAAAGACTTAAAATAAGCTGCTCCAGTTTTAGCAGGAATAATATTAGTTGCCTTATGTAAGCCTTCAATTATTTGTTCTTTGTTAATTATACAATACATAAATTTTTTCCTTATTTATTATATATATATTTTTATTTAAAAACTTATTGTTATTTTATACTATGTGTTTTTGTTAATAACAGTTTTAAGTATTTTAATTTATTTAACTTTTTGTGTTATAAACTTTTAACATTTTAGTTACAAACTAACATTAAAAAATGTTTTTAATTTTTAATTGTTACTTAAAAGCGTGTTTTACACAATAATGACAATTCCTCAATCATATTGTTCATATCTTTGTTATCTTCCTGTAATTTCTTAACTTTTTTATAGGCATGTAAGATAGAACTATAATTTCTACCACCAAAATAGTTACCAATAACTAAATAAGAAATACCAAGTAATTCTCGACATAAAAAAATAGCAATATCACGAGATAATACTATTTTTGCATCTCTTTTTTTACCAATAATATCTTTAATACTAATATTTAATCTAGTTGCAACAATACTAATTATTTCTTGAGGCGTATTTTTCTTATAATCAGCACTGTATTTTATTGCATCTTCAATTCTAATTTTATTATAATCAAGCTCTAAAATACCTTGCAATGCAATTAATCTTTGGAATAAACCATCAATACGTCTTAAGCTACTAGATTTTTGAGCAATAGTTAGTATTTGAGCTTTATCTAAAATTATTTGTTCGTTTTTACATTTATTTTTAATATACTGTAATTTTATATCAAAATCAGCTTCTTTTAAAAATAATATTAAACCTTGCTCAAGATTGTTCTTAACATCTTTCGGTAATATGTTCCAATTAACAGGTGCTTCGTTAATTGAAAAAATTAGCTTAATATTATTTTTAAGGCAATATTCAAGTATTAAATAAAATTTGTTGCATAACTCATCATATATATTTAATTTATGAATATCATCAATTATTATGAATTCATACTTTGATATATGATAATAAAAATCATTTGCTAAATATTTAGAATATAAAGAATAAAAATCATCAACATTACCAAAAAAAAATGAATTTTTATTTATAGTTAATTCATTACTAAGCGCAGTTAAAAGATGAGTTTTACCAACACCTGAACCACCATGAATAACAATAATACTATGGTTATTTTCGATGCTATGAATTTTTTTTAAAACTTCAACCGCAAATGAATTTTTTTTATTAAAAAAATAATTTTCAAAATTAAATTTGTTTTTAGTAGTTTGTAAATTTATTTTATTAGAATTTTGAATAATATTATTCGAAGCAAAATTTATATTAAGCTCTGTCAAATTTTGCAAAAAAAATAATAAATCTTTTTTCAAATCATCTTTTAAATATGAATAAAATAATTTATGCGGCGCAAGAATAGATAATTTATCATCAAAAAATTCAAATTCAAGCGGCTTTAGGTACTTGTCAATATCTTGCTGTGAGTAGTTTTTTTTCTCTGCAAAATATTCATAAATTTTTACCTTCAATTCACTACTATTCATTCTATAAATGTATCATATTTTTTTAAAGTTAACAAGTTTTTTAAATAAGTGATAATATTTTCAGTTTTAATCAAATTTTAAACTCTAGACAAAATCTCAACAAATTGATATTGTAAATAAATAAACTTCTATTTATGCAATTGTAAACTTTAAATATGAGATCTAAAGAAAAGAAATGAATACTAAAAATATAATTTTAATATGCCTAATACTTATTATAAGTTTTTCTTCTTATATGTATTTTACCAACCAAGAAAAGCAAAGTGAACCGGTCAAGCAAGAACAAGTCATAGAAGAAAAGCTTGAAGAAACTCAAAGTGAAGAACAAAAAGAACAACCTGAAATAATTGAACAAGAAACAGCTGAAATTGTTGAACCAGAAATAATTGAGCCACAAAAAGAAATTATTACTGGAGAAGTAAAAAAAGGTGATACTGCCTCAGTTTTACTTAATACTTGGTTTGGATCTAATACAGTTCAATCTCTGCTAGAAGTTACTCAAGACGTATACTCTTTAAGTAAAATTAATGTTGGTCAACCATTTACTATTATTAAAAATAATGATGGTGAAATGGAAAGTTTTGTATATGAAATTGATAGTGATAAAAAATTAGTTGTTTTAAATAAAGATAATAAACTACAAGCTTCTTTAGAAGATATAGAATATGAAATTGAGCTTAAATTAGTAAAAGGTGTTATTGAAGATAGTTTATTTTTAGCAATGGTTAATAGTGGTGAAAAGGATTCATTAGCTATTAATATAGCTGAAATTTTTGCTTGGGAAATTGATTTTATTAAAGATATTCGTAAAGGCGATAGTTTTACCATACTTGTTGAAAAAAGATATAGAGATGGTGAATTTAAAAATTATGGTAAAATATTAGCAGCAAGCTTTATTAATCAAAATAAAGAATATGAAGCTTTTAGATATGTTGATGGTAAAGGATTTACAAGATTCTTTGGAGCTGGTGGTGAAAGTTTAGAACGTGCAATATTAAAATCACCTCTCAAATTTAGCCGAGTTAGCTCAGGCTATACCATGAAGCGCAAACACCCTATTTTAGGTATAACTCGCCCACACCAAGGCATTGACTACGCTGCACCATCAGGAACACCTGTAAAAGCTGTAGCATCTGGCACTGTTAGTATTGCAGGAACAGTAGGCGGTTATGGTAAACATGTAAGAATTAAACATGCTGGCAGCCTAGAGTCTTATTATTCACATTTATCACGTTATGGTAAGGGTGTAAAAAAAGGTGTTAAGGTAAAACAAGGTCAAACTATTGGTTATGTAGGTTCAACAGGCTTATCAACTGGACCGCATCTTGATTTTAGATTACGTAAAGACGGTAAATTTGTTAACCCTACAAAGGTTATAAATCCACGTATTGATGATTTAGAAAAAAAATTAATGCCTAAATTTAAAACAACTGTTGAAGATTATCGTAAGTATATTGACGGTGAAAAAGATTTAAAAGATTATAAACATATAAAAGAATAGAGTATTTAAAATGACAATGATAAGTATAGAACAAGAACTTCGTAAATCCTATTTAGAATATTCTTTATCAGTAATTATAGGTCGTGCAATTCCTGATGTTCGTGATGGTTTAAAACCAGTTCACCGTCGTATATTGTATGCACAGCACGAACTATCAAACTCATACAGTCAGGCACATAAAAAATCTGCTCGTATTGTTGGTGATGTTATTGGTAAATATCACCCACATGGCGATAGTGCTGTTTATGATGCACTTGTGCGTTTAGCGCAAGACTTCTCAATGCGTGACCCTCTTGAAGATGGACAAGGTAACTTTGGTTCTATTGACGGTGATGCAGCTGCTGCTATGCGTTATACTGAAGTTAGAATGTCAAAGCTTGCTGGTGAATTTTTAGCTGATATTGAAAAAGAAACAGTTGATTTTAGACCAAACTACGATAATACACTTGGTGAACCAACTGTATTACCAACAAAAGTTCCTAACTTATTATTAAACGGTACTTCTGGTATTGCTGTAGGTATGGCAACAAATATTCCACCGCATAATTTAGGTGAACTTTGTGATGCTTTACTTTGTATTATTGATAACCCAGATTGCACAGTTGCTGATTTAATGCAATTTGTTAAAGGTCCTGATTTTCCTACTTATGGATTTGTTTATGCTGGTCAAGGCTTGCATAAGGCTTATACAACTGGTCGTGGTAGTGTTAAAATTAGAGGTCGTGTTGAAATTGAAGAACGTAAAAAAGGTTTTCAATCAATAATTATTAAAGAAATTCCATATGCTTTAAACAAATCAAATCTAGTTGAAAAAATTGCTGAATTAGTTAATGACCGTAAAATCGATGGTATTTCTGATTTACGTGATGAATCTGACCGCAAGGGTATTAGAATTGTAGTTGAGCTTAAGCGTGGAACTATTCCTGAAATTGTAATTAATTCTTTATATAAACATACTCCGCTTGAAACAAGTTTTGGTATTAATATGCTTGCGGTTGCTGATAATCGCCCTGTTTTATTAAATTTAAAAACTGCACTTACTTATTTCTTAGAGCATAGACGTGAAGTTATTATACGCCGTACTCGTTTTGAACTTGCTAAAGCAAAGGCAAGAGCACATATTTTAGAAGGTTTATTAAAAGCTCTTGATCATATTGATGAAGTTGTTTCTTTAATTCGTGCTAGCGCAACTCCGCCAGAAGCAAAACAAAAATTAATTGAGCGTTTTGAATTATCTGAAATTCAAGCTCAGTCAATTTTAGATATGCGTTTACAACGTTTAACTGGTCTTGAGCGTGATAAACTTGAAAATGAATATAATGAACTTCAAACTTTAATTAAATACCTTCTTTCTATTTTGCAAGATGTTACAGTTTTACGTGGTGTTATGCGTGATGAAGTTAGCTTAATTCAAAGTACTTACGCTACAAAACGCAGAACAGAAGTTTTACATGATGAATTAGTTGGAATTGATGTTGAAGACTTAATTCCTGATGAAGATGTTGTTATTACTTTATCACGTCGTGGTTATATTAAACGTACATTAGTATCAACTTACCAACAACAAAAACGTGGTGGTAAAGGAGTTGCTGGTGTGCAAACTTCTGATGATGATAGTGTTCAAGATTTTGTTACAACAAGTAATCATCAGCACTTATTATTATTCACAAATTTAGGCTTAATGCATAAATTAAAAGTACACCAAATTCCAGAAGGTAGCCGTACAGCTAAGGGTGTGCATATGGCTAACCTTGTACCTCTTGATAAAGATAGAGGCGAATTTGTAACAACTATATTAACAGTACGTGAATTTTCAGAAGAGCGTTCTTTCTTGTTTGTAACTAAGAAAGGTATGGTAAAGCGTTCTAATGCTTCGCTTTATTCTAGATCAAGAAAGGGTGGTCTTATTGCTGTTAACTTACGTGATGATGATGAACTTATTACAGTTAATGAAGTTAATGATCTTTCACATATTTTACTTGCAACTAAAGACGGTATTGGTATTCGTTTTTCATGTAGTGATGCAAGAGAAATTGGACGTGGTTCATATGGTGTAAAAGGTATTAGTTTGCGTTCAAATGATGAAGTTGTTGCAGCAGTTGTACTTGAAGGTGAAAATGATAATCAAGAAATTATGAGTATATCTTCTCTTGGTTATGGTAAGCGTACAAATGTTGGACTCTATCCATCGCAAAGTCGTGGTGGTCGTGGTGTTATTAACTTTAAAGTTTCAGCAAAAACAGGTCCAGTAATTGGAGCAATGCCAGTTAAACCTGATGAAACTTTAGTTCTTTTAACTTCATCAAACAAAATTATCCGCATGGCAATTAATGAAATTAGCTTAGTTGGTCGTGCGACTATGGGTGTTCGCTTAGTTCGTCTTGATAATGGTGGTTATGTTGTTGGATTTGATACTGTTAATGATAATGGTGAAATTATAACTGACGAAGAACAACAAGTTGAAGAATAAGGAAAAATTATGGGACTTTTAAATTCAAGCACAACAATAACAAGATTTAGAATTATAGATCCTGTTGAAAAAGATTTTTGGCTAGATTTTCCTGTAAAATTAAAACAATATGCTTTTAAGGATATTGATGATTTACCGGAAGAGCGTTCTTTTGGCTGGACAAATTTTGATGATATGCTTGATGTTGATTGGCATACATCGCCACCAGAAAAAGGTTCTTATTTAGCTTTTTCTCTTCGTTTAGAAACAAGACGTATTCCAGCTGCTGTGCTTAAAAAACACACTATGATAGCTCTTAAAGATGAAGAAAGAAAAAATGCTGACCTAGGCAAAAAATTTATTCCTCGTGATCGTAAATTTGAAATCAAAGAACAAGTAAAACTTCGTCTTCGTCAAAGATTTTTACCTGTTCCGGCTATTTTTGAAGTTGTTTGGGCAAGTGATAAAAATATGATTTATTTTGCATCGAATAATGAAAAAATGATTGATATGCTCATGGAATATTTTTTACTTAGCTTTAACTTACACCTTGAGCAATTAACACCATATAATTTAGCTGCAACAATGCTTGATGAAAACCGTATAATGCAGTTAGAAAATTTAGATGATGTGCGTTTTGCATAGTATAATAATATATTTAAATAGCGAGAATATATATGGTAGATGAAATCTTAGGACAAGACTTTTTGACATGGCTCTGGTTTCGTAGTGAAACAGCACCGCATGACTTTAAAGATAAAAATGGCGGACATTTCTTTGTTTACATGGAAAAGAAAATTGTTGTGCAGGGCGGTGAAGGTGAATCACTTGAAACTGCCTCTGTGAGTGGTGCGAATTCACAGTTAAAAGAAGCTCGTCTTGGGCTTAGCATGGGTAAAAAAGTTACAAGAGCACAAATAAGGTTTGAATGGGATTCACTAGAATATAGTTTTTCCTTGAGTTCAAAAGATTTTAGCTTAAGTGCTTTTAAAACACCTAAAATAGATACACAAGATAGTGATGATCCTGATGGCTTATTCTTAGAAAAAATGTACTTAATTGAAGAAGGTATCGATCGTTTTGACCATTTATTTAAAAGCTTTTTAAATTTACGTTTATCATCAAATTGGGCAGAGGAAGTTCAAAATATTGCAAATTGGGTTAAAACGATAGAATAATTAAGAAATAACGATGCTACTAAAAATTATTAAAAAAATAATTTGGACAGTTATAGTCTTTTTAGGGATAACTCTCGTTAGTTTTATCGTTATTAATCTTGCCCCAGGCTCACCAACTGATGCTCAAACTACCATGAATCCACTTGCGGGCGACTATGCTCGTGCAAGGCTCGAAGCTATTTATGGTTTAGACAAACCCTTATACGAACAGTATATTAATTGGTTAACTCGTCTTGTGCAGTTTGATTTTGGAAATTCATTATCTTCTGACGCTAGACCTGTAATTGATAAAATATTAGAGCGTATGCCGCTTACAATAAGCATTAATGTAATTTCACTAGGACTTACATTAATGCTTGCAATTCCAATAGGTTTATATTCTGCTTATCGTCAATCTTCATTTTTTGATAGAATAATGACAATCGTAGTATTTTTAGGTTTTGCAATGCCTAGTTTCTGGTTAGCATTATTGCTAATGCTAGAATTTGGTCTAAAGCATAATTACTTTCCGCTTTCTGGAATTACTTCCTTTGATTTTGCAAATTTAAGTTTATGGGGTAAATTTAAAGACTTATTTAGCCATTTATTTTTACCTATTGTTGTAAGTACTGTCGGAAGTATTGCAGGTATGTCACGCTTTATGCGCTCATCAATGCTCGAAGTTTTGCGACAAGACTACATTTTAACTGCAAGAGCAAAGGGTCTACCAACAAGAACTGTTATACTTAAGCATGCTCTTCGAAACGCTCTTTTACCTGTAATAACTATTTTAGGTTTATCAATTCCAGGTTTAATCGGTGGTTCTGTAATTATTGAATCTATCTTTGCTTTGCCAGGGCTCGGACAATTGTTTTATGGTGCTGTGCTTGCTCGTGATTATCCATTAATTATGGGTAATTTAGTGCTTGGTGCTGTACTGACCTTATTTGGAAATATGCTAGCTGATATTTGTTATGGTGTTGCTGATCCTAGAATTAGAAATAGGAATTAGAAGTAAGGCGAAATATGTATAGTATAATAAGTAAATATTTTAATAAGCATGGATTGTTATATTTAGGCTTAGCAATTGTTGGCTTTATTTCACTTGTAGCTATATTTGCACCTTTAATTGCGCCATATGACCCAAATGCCATTAATTTAAAAAATATTTTACATGCTCCATCAGCTAATAATTTTTTAGGTACAGATGCTTTAGGTAGAGATGTTTTTTCAAGATTATTATTTGGTGCTAGGATTTCACTTTGGGTTGGCTTTGTATCAGTTGGAATTTCTGTTGCTATTGGCATTGTTCTTGGCTTACTAGCAGGTTATTTCCGTGGAATTATTGATGAAATAATTATGCGTTTTGTTGATGTTATGCTGTGTTTCCCTTCTTTTTTCTTGATTTTAGCTGTTGTAGCTTTTTTAGAGCCAAGCTTGATTATGATTATGGTGACAATTGGTTTGACTTCATGGATGGGTGTTGCTCGTTTAGTAAGGGCAGAAAGCTTAAGTTTAAGAGAACGAGATTTTGTTCAAGCAGCAAGGCTAGCAAGGACAAAACCTGTTGTTATTATGTTAATACATATTTTACCTAATGCGATTGCACCTGTTTTAGTTTCTGCAACGCTTGGAGTTGCAGGAGCCATTTTAATTGAATCTTCACTTAGCTTTTTAGGTTTAGGTGTGCAACCTCCTGATGCAAGCTGGGGAAATATGCTTTTAGAAGGTAAGGAAGTATTAGAAATTGCACCTTGGCTATCACTGTACCCTGGTTTAGCAATACTTATTACAGTGCTCGGTTATAATTTGCTCGGTGAAAGTTTACGTGATTATTTTGACCCTAGATTAAGAAATAGAAGATAATTTTAACTATAAAAAATATATAATAGATTGTTATGTTAGAATACTTAAGAATTAAAAACTTAGCTCTAATTTCAGATATGGAGCTTGAATTTTCACAAGGGCTAAATGCTTTAACTGGTGAAACTGGTGCTGGAAAATCATTTATCTTGAAAGCTATTAACTTTTTGATGGGTGAAAAATTAGACACATCAATGGTTCGCCCTGGCTGTGATAGAGCTCAAGTTGAAGGTGTTTTTTATTTAAAAAATGAAGGCGAGCTTTTACTTCGTCGTGAACTTATAGCTGAAACAGGAAGAAGCCGTTTTTTTATAAATGATAATTTGAGTTCACAAGAAACTGTTAGAGAATTGCGCAGTAATTTGATATTACATACAAGCCAACACGGACAACAAAAATTATTAGCTGCAAGTTATCAACTTAAATTAATTGATGACTTTATGAATGAGCCAGAGCTTTTGGCTTTAAGAGATGAAAATGTTGGTGCTCTTCGCCAAAAAGACGCAGAATTTAAGGCTTTAAATGCAAAGGTTTTGAATTTGCAAGATAAGCGTGAAGTTTTAGAAATGCATCAAGAGCTTATTGATAAGGTTGATCCGGAAGTTGGTGAAGAAGAAAAACTCGAGCAAGCAAGAGTTGAAATTAAAGATTTTGAGCAAAGCCGTAAATATTATGATAAAAGCTTAGATATTTTAAGAGATTCTGACTCTGCAGGCTTATTTAGCTTAGTTCGTGAGTTGGAAAGTGCATTAGTTTCATTAAATAATTTAGATGATAATTATAATGAAAGCTATGAGGCAACTGTTCAATTTAGAGTTGTTTTGCAAGAGTTAGAGCAAAGCTTGCGTAAAGATAGCAAGGCAAAGCCAGACTTTGAATTTGACAGTGATGAAATAGAATCACGCCTTTATGAGCTCGCACAATTAAAGCGCAAATTAAATCGCTCCTTTGAAGAAATATTAAATTTACGTGATGAAGTTAATGAAAATTTAACTTTTTTAGATATTTGTAATCTTGATATTATACGAATAAATAAAGAAAGTGATGAGATAAAAGAAAAGCTCAAAGTAATAATTGAAGACTTGAATTCTAAGCGAAAAATCGCAGCGAATGAATTTGCAAAAGCCTTAGAAAAAGAATTAGTTTTGTTAGGTTTTTCTGAAAGGGTACAAGTTATTATTGATTTTTCTGAAAGTGAAATATTTGCAGATTGTATTGAACTTAAGCCAAAATTTTTATGGGCTCCAAATCCAGGTCAAGCTCCACAAGCCTTAGATAAAATAGCCTCTGGCGGTGAGCTTTCACGCTTTTTATTAGCTGTTGTATCGCTCGGTCGTTTAAGCGATGATGCAACTTTAATATTTGATGAAGTTGACGCTGGCGTTGGAGGTATTACATTAAATAGAGTAGCAGAGAGGCTTTCAGATTTAGCATCAAAGCGTCAAATGCTTTTGATTACGCACTGGGCGCAACTTGCCAAAAGGGCTAAAACTCATTTTATGGTGCAAAAAGAAATAGTTGGTGATGAAACATTTACTCGTTGTACAAAATTAAATGAAAGAGCAATTGAAGAAGAACTTGCCAGAATGTCTGGTTTTGAAAAGTAGGAAATAATGATTAAATTAATTAAAGAAGCTGAATTTGACATAGCTTATAATGTAGTAAAAGAAGTTTTTGATAACTTTGTAGCAAAAGATTATAGCGTACAAGGTGTAGCAAATTATTATAAATTTATAGAAAGTTTAAAGCCTTGCATAACTACAGGTGAAGTTGAAATTTATGGATATTTTGTGGATAATGAGTGCGTAGCTGTTCTAGCTGTCAAAAATAAATCTCATATTTGTCTTTTTTACGTTAATCAAAATCATCATGGCAAGGGAATAGCTAAGTCGTTATTTGCTAAGGTTCTTGAAAAAACAGATGAAGATATTACAGTAAATGCTTCAGATTTTGGAATTAAGGTTTATGAAAAATTTGGCTTTAGAGCTGTTGATAAAGTTCAAAAGACAAATGGAATGCATTTTACACCAATGAAATTAGTGAGAAAAGGTATTTAAAATGTCTAAAACAAATTTACCAATTGGCTTGTTTGATTCAGGTGTAGGTGGTTTAACTGTCTTATCAGCTATTAATAAATTATTGCCAAATGAGAATTTACTATACCTTGGTGACAATGCTCGTTTACCGTATGGAACTAAAAGCGCAGAAACTATTATAAGATATGCCTTGCAAGCAACTAAAAAATTAGTTAGTTATAATATAAAGCTACTTGTTATAGCATGTAATACAGCTTCAGCAACAGCCTTACCAGCTTTGCGTAAAGAATATCCTGACTTGCCAATTATTGGTGTTGTTGAGCCTGGAGCGATTGCAGCGTGTGCAGCTACAAGGACTAATAAGGTTGCTGTAATAGCTACAGAGTCAACAACTCGTGGTAAAGCCTACGAATATGCTATTAAGGCAATAAAAAATAAAGCTGAAATTGTTAGCTTAAGCACACCACTTCTTGTACCAACTGCAGAAGAAGGCTGGTTTAGTGGTGAACTCGTTGAGGCGATAGTTTCTAAATATATTAATAATATTTTTAATAAGAGTGATAAACCAGATACTTTAGTTTTAGGCTGTACACACTTTCCTCTTTTGAAAAGTGCAATACAAAATGTTGTTGGAAATGATGTTGCCTTAGTTGATTCAGCACAAACAACAGCTTTAGCGGTAAAAGAAGCTTTAACTAAATTAAACTTAGAAAATATGGCTGGTAAATCAGCTCAAATTAGATATTTAACAACAGATGATGTTGCACGTTTTGTGCGAACTGGTTCGCTTTTCTTGCAGACAGAATTAGCCGAAAAGAGCGTTGAATTAATAGACCTATAGTCATTAACTACTCGAGAGGTTCTAATGGAAAAACATAGTATTATACAAGCATCAAGTAATGAACTTGAACTTATTGAATTTTATATTGATGAGCTTCAAGCAGATGGTACTTCATATCGTGGTTATTATGGAATGAATGTAGCTAAGGTTTTAGAAATTATACACTATCCAGAAGTTACTGCAGTGCCAAGTAAACACCATGAGGCTGTTTTAGGTACTTTTAATTTGCGAGGGCGTGTTTTACCATTAGTAGACCTTTCAGTTTGGTTAGGCAAAACCCTTTCTTCTCGTGATAATTTAAAAGTGCTTGTCTCAGAATTTGGTGGAATTGTTGTTGCTTTCTTAGTTTCAGGAGTTAATCGTATTCACCGCTTAAGTTGGAAACAAATTGAAGCACCAAGTGCACATGTTCAAAACTATAGTAAACAAAGCATCACTGGTATTGTGCATTTTGAGGAGCGAATTTTATTTATTTTAGACGTTGAAAAAATCATTTCTACGATGAACTCTAACATTGAAATTCATAAAGCTCCAGTTGTTGAAAAAGAATTAACAGAAGATGATGTTACTGCAATTGAGGAAGCTAATAATTATAATATTTTAATTGTTGACGACTCAACCTCTATACGTAACACAATTGGCTTTATTTTAGAAAATGCTGGTTATAATGTTACAAGTGCAACGAGTGGTCGTGAAGCTTGGGATATTTTAACTAAGTGGAAGGCTGAAATCCCTGATATGAAAGATCATGTGCATCTTGTCATATCAGATATTGAAATGCCTGAAATGGACGGACATACCTTAACAAAATCAATTAAAGAAGATCCTGCACTTAGTGAAATTCCAGTAGTTTTATTTTCAGCTCTTACAACTGATGCTGTTAAAAATAAGGGTGTTGAAGTTGGAGCGAATATGCAAATTTCAAAGCAAGAACTACCTATTCTTGCTGATAGAGTTAGGGATATTGTTTCAGGTAAAGAAGCTGATGAAGAAAACTACTTATGATGTTAGTACAATAGGTTATTTAAGTTTAGAGCGATTATCAACTTGTAGGGTAATCGCTCTTTTTGAACGTAGTTTTTATTTGAAAAATAAAAATAATGAACTAATATCAATTATTAACAGTGAGTTGGAAGATAATGCTTTTAGTTTAAAATTAAATGAAAAACTTTCAAGCTTTCCAAAAATTGGTGATAGTTTTGAGTTTAAAGAAAATAAGCTCGTATCTGAAAATATAATACTTGATTTAAAATATGCACAAAAACTAAAAAATCCTATATATTCAAGCCTTAACAAGGCACAATTAAAGCATAACTTTAATTGTTTTATTAAAGTATTACATGAATATTTTAAATCAAATCAAAAAGCTAATGGTTTTGCTGCACTGTTTTATGACTTTGGCTTAAGCTCAAAAAATCTAAGCGATGACAAAAATATAGTTGAAAATGAAATCTACAATGAAGCTAAAAAAGTTATTGAGAATTTTATATCAGAAAAAAATTTTAATCTACTTGTTACAAAAATGCTCGGTTTAGGTATAGGTTTAACACCCTCTGGTGATGACTTTTTAGGCGGATTATTGTTATTTTATATGGCATATGAACAAGATAATGCAAAAATATTGAATTATGAAATTTTGAATAATCTAGAGTTAACAAACTCAATTAGTGCAGAGTATTTAATTGCTGCTACAAAAGGCTATGGTGCAGAGGTTTTTCATATATTACTGCAAGAATTAAATAATGATGAAGCAAGTTTTGATAATATATTGAGTAGAATTGATAATATAGGTCATAGTTCAGGTTTTGATACGATGTTTGGTATTTTAATAGCTTGCAATATGTGTATAAATAAAAAATTTGCGTGGTGGCTTTAAAATCAAGATTTAAAATATATAAAAAAAACTTGCAAATCATAAAATTTTAAAATATAGTGTTTTCTTGCTGTGCGAGAGTGGCGGAATTGGTAGACGCACTGGAATTAGGATCCAGCGGTTATGCCGTGCGAGTTCAAGTCTCGCCTTTCGCACCAGCTAAAAAAGCACCATCTTATGATGGTGCTTTTTTTGTTTTAAAGCTAAATTTTATTATATAATTTAATTATTAGCATATTCTTTAAATTTATTTAAACCTTCTTCCATTTCAGAAATTTCAATACCAGAAAATGAAAGACGAACAAATCTTCTATCCTCATTAGGCATTTCACGGCTAAAATGCAAACGAGTACAAAGAGATACACCAGTTTTAACTAAAATATCTTCAGCAAAAGCAGCATAATCATCACCAAAGCCTTTATTTATCATAAGTTCAGTTACATCTGGGAATAAGTAAAACCCAGCTTTTGATGAGAAGCAGCTGACACCATTGCATTCATTTAAAATTCTAACACCTAAATCACGGCGTTCACGTAAAATATCTGTAATAGCATTAATTTCAGTTTGATCACCGGTTAAACCTGCTAATGCGCCGTACTGAGCAAAGTGGTTAGGGCATGATTCATCGTTAGTATTTAAACGCTGGAAATAACCCATAAGCTCTTTAGGTCCTGCAGCAGCACCTAATCTCCAGCCAGTCATGGCAAATTTTTTAGAAAATGTATATAGCAAAACTGAACGGTCAAGCATTCCAGGCTCATCAACAAAGCTTTTTGCAGGCTCATCATAGCTAGTTTCAAAATATGCTTCATCAAGTAGCACATATAAATCATGCTTAACAATAATCTTAGCAAGAGCAGATCTTTCCTCAGCAGTGCAGACAGCACCTGTAGGGTTTTGCAGGTCATTGATAATAATTAATTTAGTTTTAGGGCTAATGCTTTTTTCAAGTCCTTCAAGGTCAATTCTAAAACCATCTTCGCACGCAGTATAACGATAAGGAACAGCAACTCCACCATGAAATTCAATTTGTGATTCATAGATAGGATAGCCAGGAGTAGGGTATAAAACCTCATCACCTTCATTCATACAGCTTAAAATAAACTTACCAATAACAGGCTTGCCACCAGGCTGAATAATAACATTTTCGTAAGTATAATTAGTTTTACGCTTAGAATTTAAATCCTTTGCTAAGGCTTCACGAAGTGGAGTAATTCCAGCATTTGGGCAATAACCTGTTTTACCCTCGTTCATTGCCTTATTGGCAGCTTCACAAATAAAATCTGGAGTTTTAAAATTCATATCACCTAAATGGAAAGGATATACCTTATTGCCTGCTTGAATATGTTCATTCGCTCTTGTTGCAACGGCAAAGGCTGTTTCAGTACCAAGTCTTCCTAGTCTATCTGAAAAACGCATAAAAAAAGAACCGTCCTTAATTTCAAATATTTAGTCTGCATAAAAAAGCAAGACCACATAGAATTGTATGTGGTCTTGTGTAAATGTCAACAAAAACTTTATATAAAATCAAATCTGTTAAGATTAGCTTTCCATATAAGCACCAGCCATAGCTGACACTGCAAGTTTAGAGTATTTTGCTAACATACCTACTTTTTTGCGTTGTGGAGGCATTACCCAATTTGCACGACGCTCAGCTAAAATAGCATCAACTTCTTCTTTAGTAGTTGCTTTATTTGGTATTTCAGTGATATTTAGAGAACCACTTGGAATATCAAGAGTAATAATATCACCTTCTTCAATAAGCGCGATAGCACCACCAGCAACAGCTTCAGGAGATACGTGACCAATACATGGTCCACGAGTTGCACCAGAGAAACGTCCATCAGTAACTAAAGCAACGCTATCACCAAGTCTTGGGTCAAACACGATAGCATCAGTAGTCATGAACATTTCAGGCATACCAGAGCCCTTTGGTCCTTCATAACGAATAACAACAATATCACCTGGTTTAATTTTGCCATCAATAACAGAGTGATAAGCATCTTCTTCACAGTCAAATACACGAGCAGGACCAGTATGAGTCATCATATTTGGCTTAACAGCAGAGTATTTAATTACAGATCCCTCTTCTGCAATATTACCACGTAAAACAGCAATAGAGCCAGTTTTATCACAGTTTTCAGGATTGCGGATAATATCTTCACGTGGCACTTTGTAGTTAGTTAAGTATTCTTCACCTCTATCAAAGAAGCCAGTTTGTTGTAAGTATTCTAAGTTATCACCTAAGCTTTTACCAGTAGAGGTCATAACATCAAGATTTAATTGATCACGCAGTAACCATTGAACACGTGGAATACCACCAGCAAACCAGAATAATTCAGAGGTATAACGACCGCTAGGTTGAATATTTGTTAAGTACTTAACTGTTTTGTTAATCTCAACAAATAATTCTGGCTCAAGTGTAATACCAATTTCGTGAGCAACAGCAGGCAAGTGAATTAAAGCATTTGTACTTCCAGAAATAGCAGCATGAACTTTAATTGCATTAACAAAAGCTTCTTTAGTTAATATTTGACGAGCAGTAATTTTCTTTTGAACTAATTCTAAAATAAGCTTACCAGCTAATCTAGCATTACGTCCAATTTCAGCAAAGGTAGCAGGCATAAGAGCAGAACCAGGCAAGGCAAGACCTAATGCTTCAGACATACATTGCATGGTGCTAGCAGTTCCCATAAATTGGCAAGCACCACATGAAGGACAACCAGTTAAACGGTAATTTTTAACTTCATTTGGCTCAAGTTCTTCACCACGATTTCTTTTAGCGGACAATGGACCTGATCTACCAGATGTTGAAATGTCAGGACCAGAACGCATAGAACCACCAGGAACGTGAATTGTAGGTAAATCCATACGAGCAGCAGCGATCAAGTGAGCAGGAACAGACTTGTCACAGCTTGAGAATAAAACCATACCGTCCCAAGGAATAACAGAAGCATGAATTTGCACCATATCTGCAATATATTCACGAGATGGTAAAATGTAGTTCATGCCGTCATGGCCTTGTGCAAAACCATCACAAATATCAGTAACGTGATAATTAGCAGGTCTTCCACCTTTTTCATAAACACCAATCGCAGCTTCATTGCTTAAGTGATTTAAGTGATAGCTACCAGGGTGACTTTCACCATATACGTCAGCAAGTAAAACGTGCGGTTTTTCAATATCATCTTCAGTCCAATCCATACCCATCATAAGGGCATCAATTTGAACCCAGTTATTTCGTGCGTCTTTACACTTTTGATCCATAGTCATTCTCCTTCTCAAATATTGACTTTGGCAGATAGTATATATAGAATACAGCTTTAAAGCAAGCACTTTTTGTTTGCAAGGTTTTATTTAAAACATATTTATCCAACAAGGATTTTTAAATGGGAATATTTTTTGGAAGAAAAAAAGTATTTACAATTTCTAAAAGTGCCAATTCAAGCGGCTTAAGATTTCTTCTTTTGGTAGGCGTATTTGCTCTTGCAGGCTATTTGTTCAATAAAAATATTGAAGCTAGATTTTCAGAAATAAAAGCAGTTAAAAGTATTATTGATGAAAATATGAGTTTTAACGAAGATACAGCAAGTAAACTAGCAGAGCTACTAATTGCTTTTGAAGAAAACTATACTACAAGGCTAATTGTGCACTCTCGATCAGATGATATTTTACTTCCAGCGTTAAAGCCAAATGCTTTGTTTGTTGCAATATCTCCAAATAAAAAACAGCATATGCTTATTATGCCAGATTTGCTAGAGAAGGTTTTAAAAGATACAAAAGCAAGCCATGACCTTGAGCTTGCACGGTGCAATGAAGCTGTGAATCATGGCGATTGTGTTTTAAGTGTAGTAAACAATATTTATACAGAGCTTGACTCATGAAACAAGTTATTATCTATACAGATGGCTCATGTTTGGGCAATCCTGGATCCGGTGGTTATGGTGCAATTTTAAGTATGATAACTATAAATGGTGAACATCGCAAAGAAATAAGTGGTGGTTTTAGCCTAACTACTAATAACCGCATGGAACTTATGGCAGCTATTGTTGCACTTGAAACTTTAAAAGAATCATGTGCTGTACTATTATTTACAGATTCAAAGTACTTAAAGGACGCTATTGAAAGCAAGTGGCTTATAAACTGGAAAAAAAATGGCTGGAAAACAGCAAATAAAAAAGATGTTAAAAATAAGGATTTATGGCAACGCTTAGATATTCAAATTGCAAGACATAGTGTGTCGCTAAAATGGGTGAAGGGACACGCTGGTAATGTTAATAATGAGAGATGTGATGAACTAGCAAGAGCAGAGGCATCAAAAGCTGGTTTACCACAAGATTTAGGGTATGAAGAGAGTAAATAAAAGAGCATAATCATACAAAGTGTATAAAAAATAAGCGTATAATTGTATAAAAATTATACGCTTATTTTTTTATGTTTTTTAAATAATTCAAGTAAAATCAGTATGTTATATTTTGGCACACCCTTTGCTATATACAAAGGCAAATAAGACAAACATTTTAAAAGGAGTTTTGATATGAATAAAATAGTTTTAAATTCAGCTTTAGCTTTATTGATTGCAACAACTATAGTGAATGTGAATTCAGCCGAAGCAAGAAGAGGCGGTGGACTTGGTGGAGGGTATGGTTATTGTTATGATGGTGATTATCGTGGTGAAAAAATGCATAACTTTGAGCGAAATCTAGATACAGAAGATAGGTTAAAATATGATACAATTATGAGAGATTTTTATGCCAAAACAACGACACTGACAGAGCAAACTATGGCTAAAAAACTTGAACTTGAGGCCTTAAGCGGTAATGATAATGCTGATCCGAAATATATTGCAAGCTTAGCACAAGAAATTGCTTCTTTACGTTCAAGCCTTGATAAGCAAAGACTTGAATTGTGCGAAAATTTTAACAATGATTTTGATGGTAGTTTTAGAAAACATGATCGAGGTGGACGCAGAGGGTTATCAGATGAGCAACGAGCACAATTTCTTGCAATGACAAAAGAACAGATGCAAAAAAATACTGCTTTAAAAGAGCAAGAAATGGCTAAAGAATTAGAAATTAAAGCACTTAAAGGCAACGATAAAGTTGATCCAAGCTATATTAAAACTTTAGCTCAAGACCTAGCTTCTGTGCGCTTAAGTTTAAAAAAATCTAATAATGATTTTCAAGATAAATTAGAAGCTGAGTTTGGCGAAGACTTGCGCATGGGTGGACATGGCAAACGTGGCATGGGCAATGACAGAGGTCACGGCATGGGCAATGACAGAGG
>CAYJPK010000017.1:0-31990 GCA_964372035.1 uncultured Desulfovibrionaceae bacterium
AGATTGACTTAAGGCTAAAACCCTAAATAGAACATGTAAAATCCGATTAACAGTATGCCTGTTCCCATGAAGATTTTTATAATACTACTAGTTCTTGCGTAGCGTTGACTTTGTGAGAGTTTTTGCACAAGACCAATGGAAGTCCCTGCCACAACAGCTAATATGCCGTGTCCGATAGAATATAGTAGTAAAAGCAAAACTCCATAAGCAAGCTTACCCTTTGAGGCAACTATTGTTAAGAGTGCAATTAAAATGGGAGTTGAACATGGTGATGAGAAAATTCCACCAAGTATTCCAGCAATAAATGCACCAAATTGTCCTTTTTTTGTACTCTTAGAAATGAGGTAACTAGATGGAATTATTTCATAAATATCCCATGTTTGCAGTGCCATTAGAACCATAAGTATGCCTAGGAATATATACCATAAATCAGCGTGAGTCCCGATTAAGCTGCCTGCAGTTGCGGCTATTGCACCTAAAATTGTAAAAGTTACAGCAGAACCAAGAGCAAAAATCATTGATAATACAAAGGCTTTTCTAGTATTGCGTGAATCAGTACCGCCAACGTAGCCAATCACAAGTGGAATTGTAGATAGTGAGCAAGGTGTAAAGGAGGTCAAAACACCTGCTAAGAGCGCAATAAGTGGCGCAAACCAATAACTTTCAAGCATTAAAGTTGAAAGCTGTTCTAAGAGCATATCCATTAACTAACTCCCATATCCTTTAATATAGCCCGCATTTGCTCTTCTGATAAACCGCCTTGATGCACTGTAAAAACATGCTCATTAGTATCTTTTGTTTTATACATAGTAAAATTAATATTTAAGCTTTCAGATGGTACATATGGCTTGCCATCAGCTGTGTAGAAAAATTGAGTAGGAATAACTTGAACAGGAAAACCTTCAGCACCTTTTGGATTTTTCCATACATCAACAAATTGTATGATTGCAGTATCTTGCATTTCATTGTTCAAGCTTTGTAAAACAGGAGCCATTGCCTTGCATGGAACACAAGAATCAGCACCAAAATCCACAATAATCGGTAGTTTATTAGACTTTAGCTCTTCAATATTGACGGAGCTAACAGTTAGTGGAAATTTAAGATCATTGCTTGCTATACTAGCATGTGAACTTTGCTGTTCTGGAAGATTTTTCACGAACCAAATACCGATAATAATAGCAAAAATCACAAGAGGAACAATTTTTTTTAAGGTGTTTTTATTCATTTTAGTTACCTATTCAATGTAAAATTTAATATTTAAAGTTCAAATCAAAATAATTTGATGTGAATTTTCAAAAAACAACCATCTAATAGTTATAGATGGTTATTGTCAAATCAAAATAACTTGATGTGTTAAATATAATGAATAAAAATTTAATGTCAATATTTTTTTTATTTATGCTTTATTTATATTAAACTAATTAAGCTTTCTTAACAAATTCAGACTTAAGGTTCATAGAGCCAAAACCAGCTATTCTACAGGAGATATTATGTCCAGCTTCATCAACTAGTGTAATATTCTTAACTATTGTACCTTGTTTAATAGGGTTTGAAGCCCCTTTTACTTTTAAGTCTTTAATAACAACAACGCTGTCACCATTTTGTAAGGTGTTGCCATGAGCATCAACAACTTTTACTTCATTTTCATTCTCATTTTCTGTACCATTCCATTCATATGAACACTCAGGACAAACATTATTCATGCCATCATGGTAAGTATATGAGCAATCACATTTTGGGCAATTTGGATTTTCTGTAGACATAGTTTCCTCATCTTTATTTAATATTTTTCTTTTATAAGACGATATTGCAAAACTAGCAAGCTGTAACTTCATAGTTATTGCTTTAAATTAAAATATTATTAAGCTATAAAAATATTAAATCAATCTGCATAATTGACATTTAATGCTATAGGTACTATTTTATTAGAAGGTTCGGGAATTGTTTTAATCTTTTATTTTAATAATATGAGGTTTACCATGACGCAAAGTGCTTCTAATATTACAAGTTTTTTAAATGCTAAATTTGGTACATCTTCACAGACACTTTGCTGTTGGAGCGCCGATGGTAGTCCACTTTTTGCTACAAATAGTTTTTTGGACTTTTTTGGTGTAAAAAACTTAGAGCCTTTTGCAACACATTTTTATACTTTTTCCCCAGAATTACAATTAGACAATAGCTTATCAAGTATAAGCTGTGACGAATATTTTGTGCAAGCACTAGAAGAATATTCTTGTTTATTTGCTTGGCGACATTATATAAATGACAAAAATAAAAATGTAACTTATTCATTTTCTACCTTAAATTATGCTTCTCAAAAAATAATTTTGGCTCGTATGAATTATGATTGTTCGTTACTTAAGAAAGATATAAATACGCGTCATGCTAGCATGGAGCTTTTATTTGATAACTCTCCATTTGCATTCTGTTTGTGGAGTAAAGATAAAAAATTTGTTAGGTGTAATGCCACCTTATTAAAACTTTTAGGTGTGAAAACAGAAGAAGAATTTGCAAATAATCAAGAGAAGTTTTTTCCTGAATATCAAGCGTGTGGAAATAAATCTACTGACTTGATGGATAAATATTTTGCTGAAGTCTTTAGGAATGGTCATGGTCGGGTTGAGTGGAATTGGCTTGATAATGATGGAGTTGAATTTATCACAGGCAATATTTTAGCTAGAGTTGAATATAACGGCGAAGAAATGCTTGCTGAATATATTTATGACTTGAAGGAAACTAAAGCAAATCTTGCCAGAATAAAAGAAGCTGAAGAAAGAGCACAGTTTATGCTTGACGGCACTCCAATGGGCATTGAAATTTGGAATGTTGATGGCGAAATTATTGATTGTAATCTTGAACTTCTTAGTATGTTTGATTTTAAAACAAAAGATGAATATATCGAAAATTACTTGGAAATTTATCCTGAATTTCAGCCAAATGGTGAAAAAACAATTGATTTTGCATTAAGGCATTTTTTATATGCCATGAATACTGGAACAGTAACTTTTGAATGGATGTTGCACACTCGAGAAGAAAATAAGCCTTATCCATGCGAAGTTACTTTTACCAAAACTCGTTACAAAGATGAAGATATTGTTCTTTGTTATACTCGTGACCTTAGAGAGCTAAAAGCTTCAGAAGATAAAGCAGAGCAGGCAGAAGAAAATAATCGAGTCATTTTAGAAAATCTCCCTAGCTGTATATTCTTTTGGAATAAGGATTTAGAATTATTCGATTGTAACTCTTATACCTTACAAATTTTTGGCATTGATAGTAAAGAAAAACTTATAGAGCAATTTTTTGAATTATCTCCAGAATATCAACCAAATGGAGCTTTATCAAAAGATTTGTTGAAAACTGGTCTTAAAAGGACCTTTGAGAATGGTGTTTTCTTTGGTGAATGGACACATAAACTTCCTACTGGTGAATTAGTTCCTATGAGTTTTAGTTGTGTTCATACACAGTTGCATGGAGAGGATATAGTTGTTGCATATGCAAATGATTTACGAGAGATTAAGAATGCTCAAGCTTTAGTTGAAGAAGTTGAGCTTCGTAATAAACTTATGCTTGATTCTCTGCCTATGATTGTGCATTTTTGGGACGATGATTCTAATCTTATCTATACCAATTTAGAAGGTGCTAACACTTTTGGCTATGAAACGCAAGAAGACTATCTAGAAAACTTTATGGATACAGTTCCTGAATTTCAGCCAAATGGTGATAGGTCAGATTTAAGAATGCATCGCATTATCATTGAGGCATTTGAATATGGGACTGCATATGCTGAATTTGTATGTCGCCATGCAATCACGCGTGAAGAAATTCCTGTTAGCATTATGGTTATGCGGGCATCTTATCAAGGCAAGCGTGGTCTTATTGCCTATTTAAAAGATATGCGTGAGCATAAAGCAATGCTTGAAGAAATTCATGCGAATGAAAGAGCGCTTAGAGATGCAAAAGAACTTGCAGAAAGTAGCACAAAGGCAAAAAGTGAGTTTTTGGCTAATATGAGCCATGAAATTCGTACGCCCATGAATGGTATTCTTGGTTTACTTCGCTTGATTGAAGAAACAGAATTAAGCCCTATACAAAGAGATTATATTGATAAAACAGTCTTTTCTGCCAATAATCTTTTACGTATTATTAATGATATTTTGGACTTCTCAAAAATTGAAGCAGGTAAGCTTGAAATGGAATCTACACCATTTACTTTGCAGCAACTTTGTGAAGATATTCTAAGTTTATATAGACCTCTTAGTGAAAATAAGGGGCTAACTTTACGCACAAACTCTGGAAAAGAAGCAAACACAGTGCTACTTGGTGACTCTTTGCGCCTTAAGCAAGTATTATTCAACCTTATTAGTAATGCTATAAAGTTTACTCGCTCTGGCTTTGTGAGCCTTGATATTGAGTGTGAACGAATTGAAGGCAATGAGATTAGATGTATCTTTTCTGTTCAAGATACAGGCATTGGGCTTAGTCCAGAGCAAGTTGATAAATTGTTTACAGCATTTTCACAAGCAGATAGCTCAATTTCACGTAAATTTGGCGGTACTGGGCTAGGGCTTGTTATTTCACGCAGTATCATTTCGATGATGCGAGGTAATATTTGGGTAGAGAGTGTGCTCGGTAAAGGTTCAACCTTTTATTGTAGCGCTGTTTTTGAGTTAAATGCAATATATGAACCTGACTTGAGTGAAGAATATTTTGATGATTTAAATAATTTTGAATATGGTTCAGAACTTATATTGTTAGTTGAAGATAATGATATTAATCAACTTATTGCTGAGGAGTTATTGACTAAAGTTGGCTATAAGGTTGATATTGCGTGCAATGGTCAAGAAGCTATTGATATGATAGACAAAAAACCATATGAGCTAGTTCTTATGGATATTCAAATGCCACTTGTTGATGGTTATACTGCAACTAGAGAAATTAGAAAAGATGAAAAATATAAATCATTACCTATAATAGCAATGAGTGCGCATGCAATGACTGGCGATAGAGAAATTAGCTTGTCAAATGGCATGAATGACCATATTACAAAGCCAATTGACCCACAAGTTTTATATAAAGCTTTGCGACATTGGTTAAATAAAGCGCACCATTAGGCAGATATAGCTGTATTAGTATTGCTTATAATATTTTTTGGGATTTAATATTGTTTTAAATATTAATTTGTAGTTATTAGTCATGTAGTACTAATAACTACGTGATGGTATTTCTTTTGTTATGGCTCGTAAATATAGTTAAAAAAAATTAGGCTTGTGAATTTAATTCACAAGCCTGTTGGTTTTATGAGTATCTTGACAGGATTTTTAATTATATTTTATTATATAATTACATAATACCGTTTATAAGATAAATAATATCGTGTAATCATATAATATATTCACTATGATGACTGCAAAAACTAAAGTGTTATTTTAAAAAACATAAAATTTAATTCATTGTTTTAGTTTTACTGTAGCCAAACTCATAAACACCAGAGATTTTAATATCAACTTTTTTTGAATCTTTGTGTAGATTTTTTTGCTTTTTGATACGTTCTTGAACTTTTTTAAGATCGGCAGCCTTAAATTCTTTTTGAATTTGCTTTTTGCCATGACGTTCTGCTTGAATTTGTGAATTTGTGATAAAACCAGCTGAGGCTGTGCTTGCAAAACTAATAATAATTGCGCTAGCTAAACTAAGTTTCAATGTATTTGCTAATAATTTATTCATAAAATTCATCATGTTATGCTCCATATATTTGCTGTGTCAAAAAAACAACAATGTTCAAATTTTTATCCTGTTTTTCTTATAACACAAAAAAAAATAAATGTAAGTAGTTAATTTTATTTAAAAAAAGTCTAGACTTTTTCTAATTCTTCTTTTTTCTTTATTACCAAGCAGTTAAGGGGAAAAAGTTTTTTTAAAAAAAGTTAAATTTTTTTTACTGCATTTTTTTAAAACTAAAAACACTATCCTCTTGACTATGCTTAAGTAGATGTTATTATCTTATGCAGGAATGATGCCGAATTGTGAAAAGCTAGGGAGTACAAGCATGAGCGTAGAATATAAAGATTATTATAAGATACTTGGAGTGGATAAAAAGGCTCCAAAAGAAGAAATTTCAAAAGCATTCAAAAAATTGGCGCGCAAATATCATCCAGACTTAAACCCTGATGATAAAGTTGCTGAGTCAAAGTTTAAAGAAATTAATGAAGCTCACGAAGTTTTAAAAGATCCAGAAAAGCGTAAAATGTACGATCAGCTTGGTCCTAATTGGCAACATGGTCAACAATTTCAAGGTGCTTCTGGCTTTGGGCGAGGAGCTTATAATCAAGCTGGTTTTGATTTTGGTGGTGGTGCGTTTAGTGATTTCTTTGAAAGTTTATTTGGTAACGGCGGAATGAACTTTGGTCAACAGCGTGCTAGTCATGGCTTTGGTGATTTTGGTGCTCATAGCCATCAAAGCCGTGGAAATGATGTTGAAACTGAGCTTAAGCTTAGCCTTGAAGATGTTTTAAAGGGTGGCGAGAAAAAATTTACAGTTAAAATTAATGGTGCCATCAAAACTTTGCAAGTCAATGTTCCTGCTGGAGTTAAAGAAGGAGCAAAACTTCGCTTGAGCGGTCAGGGTGAAGCTGGTATGGGTGGTGTTGCTGGTGATTTATATTTAAAAATTGCTTATATCAAGCATGACTTATTTGAAGTTGATGGTAACAATATCACTTACAATCTTAAACTTATGCCTTGGCAAGCTGTTTTAGGCGCAAAGTTACGTATTCCAACACTTGAAAATGAAGTTGAGTTAAATATTAAAGCAGATACGCATGCGGGAAACAAGCTTCGTTTAAGTGGAAAAGGTCTTGGTGCTCCAAATAAGCGTGGTGATTTATACATTCATATAGGCATTGATACACCAAGTGAAATTAATGAAGAGCAACTTGAGTTATGGAAAAAACTCGAAGAATTAAATAGTAATTAAAAAATATATAATGGCAGGTGCATTTTATGGATATTAACAAATTAACACAAAAGTCACAGGAAGCTTTAAAGCAAGCTCAAAGCTTAGCTTTATCTATGAATCATCAAGAAGCAGATGTTGAACATTTAGCTTTATCTTTAATCGAACAAGAACAGGGTTTTGTTGCGCGCATTTTAGAACGTATGAATAAGGACGTGAAGGATATTTCACTTTCAATTCATAATGTACTTAAAAAAAGAGCTTCTGTAACTGGTGGTGGAACTGATCTTGGTAAAATTATGGTCTCACAGCGTCTTGCAAGAATCATTAACCAAGCTCAAGAACTTGCTAAAAAACTAAATGATGAATATATCAGCGTTGAACATTTATTTGCAGAATGTTTGCAAGATAATAGTTCTGGATTTGGCAAGATAGCGAAAGAATTTAACTTAAATACTGAAAACTTCATGGAAGCCATGCTCGCACTGCGTGGTCCACACCGTGTAACTTCTGCAAATCCAGAAGATAGTTATGAAGCCTTAAATAAATATGGTCGTAATTTGGTTGAAGCTGCTTCAAAAGGTAAGCTTGACCCTGTTATTGGACGTGACAATGAAATTAGACGCATTATTCGTATTTTATCACGTCGTACAAAGAATAATCCAGTGCTTATTGGTGAGGCTGGAGTTGGTAAAACAGCTATTGTTGAAGGGCTTGCATACCGTATCTTAAAGGGTGATGTGCCAGAGGGCTTAAAAGATAAGCTTGTATATGCTCTTGATATGGGAGCACTAATTGCTGGTGCAAAGTATCGTGGTGAGTTTGAGGAGCGTTTAAAGGCTGTTTTGTCTGAAGTTGAGCAAGCCGATGGGCAAATTGTATTATTTATTGATGAACTTCATACAATAGTTGGAGCGGGAAAGACTGATGGAGCAATGGACGCAAGTAATTTGTTAAAGCCAATGCTTGCTCGTGGAGAGTTACATTGTATTGGTGCGACAACACTTGATGAATACCGTAAATACATTGAAAAAGACCCTGCACTTGAGCGTCGTTTTCAACCTATTGTAGTTGATGAACCAACAGTTGAAGATGCAATTTCAATTTTGCGTGGTTTAAAAGAAAGATTTGAAGTACATCATGGTGTTTTAATTAGTGATTCTGCTATTGTAGAGTCTGTTAATCTTTCACATAGGTATATTACTGATAGGCAATTACCAGATAAAGCAATTGATTTAATAGATGAAGCAGCGGCAATGATTAGAACTGAAATTGATTCTTTGCCGACTGAACTTGATGAAATTAATCGTAAATTAATGCAACTTGAAATTGAGCGTGAAGCGCTGCGTCGTGAAACTGATTTAGCTTCAAAAGAGCGTCTTGAAGTTTTAGAAAATGAACTTTCAGTTTTGCGTGTGCAACAGCTCGAACTTCGCACTGCTTGGGAAAATGAAAAGGGCTCTATTGATGCTGTGCGTCAAATTAAAGAGCAAATAGAAGTAACTAAGCTTGAAATTGAAAAAGCAGAGCGTGATTATGATTTAAATAAAGCGGCAGAGCTTAAATATTCTCGCTTGTTTGAGCTTGAAAAAAAATTAAGCCAAGCAGAGGAAAAAGAGGACGGGAAATCTAACCTTTTAAAAGAAGAAGTGCGTCCTGATGATATTGCTGATATAGTATCTCGCTGGACAGGTATTCCTGTAACAAAATTGATTGAATCGGAGCGAGATAAATTATTACGCTTACCTGAAATTTTGCATAAGCGAGTAATGGGGCAAGATGAAGCTGTTGAAGCAATTTCTGGTGCAGTACTTCGGGCAAGAGCAGGTCTTTCTGACCCGTCTAAACCACAAGGATCTTTCTTATTTTTGGGTCCAACCGGTGTTGGTAAAACTGAATTATGTAAAGCACTTGCGGAAGCACTTTTTGATAGCGAAGACAATATCACTCGCCTTGATATGAGTGAATATATGGAAAAACATTCTGTGGCAAGGTTAATCGGAGCACCTCCAGGATATATTGGCTATGATGAAGGTGGTCAACTAACAACAGCTGTTAAGCGTAAACCCTATTCTGTTGTGTTATTTGATGAAATTGAAAAAGCTCACCCAGATGTTTTTAATACATTATTACAAGTGCTTGATGATGGTCGCTTGACAGATAGTCAAGGTCATACAATTGATTTTAGAAATACTATTATTATAATGACATCAAATATTGGTTCGCAGATAATGCTTGATAATATTGATGAACATGGTGTTTTTAAAGAGAAAGTGCGAGAAGAAGTTATGCTTGAACTTCGTAATTATTTTAGACCTGAATTTTTGAATAGGGTTGATGAAACTGTACTTTTCACACCACTTGGACTTGAACAAATTAAAGGTATTGTTAATATTCAGCTCGAACACTTACAAAAACGCTTGGCAGATCGTAAAATTATAATTAACTTGAGTGATGAAGCTCTTAATTTTGTTGCAGAGGCAGCTTATGACCCAATTTATGGAGCAAGACCGCTAAAGCGTTACATGCAAAGTTATTTGGAAACACCGCTTGCACGAAAAATTGTTAGTGGTGAAATACTCAAAGGTCAAACAGTTATTATTGCAGTAAAAGATGATGACTTAGATTTTGTTGTTGAATAAATGAAAAAAGGAGCTTTAAAGCTCCTTTTTTTGTGATTAGTTTTATTTATTATTACTTTTATGCATTTGGCTCAAAGCGTTCTTTGAGTTTTTTGTAATAATTTTCAACGCTTTTATCACCTTCGTTGTCTAAGAATAAGCAAAAAGGTAAGCTATCAGTATTTTTATGCTTTAATACGCAAGTACAGCATTTCCCATTGTTTGCACATGTTGTTTTAGGGCAAGGGCACGGGATTTTATTTGAACAATCCATAGTAACTCCAACTCATTATTTTTCTGACTATTTTTTTATCCAAGCTAAGATTTCATCATTGCTTGGAATACGACCGGTACAAACAACATTATCATCAACAACAATTCCTGGAGTTGAAATAATGCCAAGTTCCATGATTTGTTGTAAATCGCTAACTTTTTCAACTGTAGCGTTGATACCATTTGCAGCTACAATGCTTTTTACATTGTCCTCTAATTCAGTGCATTTTGCACAACCAGTGCCAACCACTTTAATAATCATATTAAACTCCTTAAATAATGTTATAAGTTTGTAAAAAGTTAAAGAAATACCCAATAAAGGTGAAAATAATAAGTAAAATTGTTATGAATAAAGCTAGGAGTTTCCACTCCATAACTTGTTTTAACATTAAAATTTCAGGCAAACTAGCAGCAACTGTGCTCATACAGAAAGCTAAAGTTGTACCAATAGGTAGGCCTTTTCCAAGTAAACTTTCCATAATCGGAATTACGCCAGTTACGTTTGAATATAAAGGTATACCAACCAAAACTGCTGCTGGAACTGACCATAATTCACCTGAAGATAAATTTTGTTCAAACCACTCTTGAGGAACAAAACCATGCAAACCAGCACCTAAACCAACACCAATTACAACCCAAATCCAAACTTTTTTAAAGATACTAATTGCTTCTTCTTTTGCAAATTCATGTCTTCCAAGAAAGCTAGTTGTTTGTGTTTGAGTACTACTACAAGCACAAGCTTGTGGAGCATTTGTTTGTTGGTTTTCAAGAGCTTTGCGTAAAAATGGCTTTAGCCAACGTTGGGCATTAAGCAAATCCATTACAATTCCGCCAATAATACCTGATAAAATACCAACGCTTACATAGTAAATAGTAAACTCCCAGCCTAAAAGTCCCCATAGCATAATCACAGCAACTTCATTAATAAGCGGTGAGGTGATTAAAAAAGCCATTGTAATACCAAGTGGAATGCGAGCTGTGCTAAAGCCTAAAAAAAGCGGAATACTTGAACAAGAACAAAATGGAGTCACTGCACCAAAGCTTGCACCTAAAAAATAACCTAATATTCTGGCTTTGCTGGCTAAATAGTCACGCACATATTCAATATTTAAGCCAGCTCTTACCCAAGCTAAGGCATAAACAAGTAAAACTAAAAGCAGTAAGATTTTTAAACTGTCATAAACAAAAAATTCTACAGCATCACCAAGCCTAGTCGCAATTCCAATATTTAAAATATCATATGTGAACCACTTTGAAAATGGTATTATGTGCATATAAATGCTTGTCCAAATTAAAACCACGACAGAAGCAAAACTAAAATACGTTATTTTATTGCTAAAATCAAATCTGTTAAGAAAAGCGGTGAGTGTTGTCATATATATTCTCCTCATTTGTTGCTATTTCGATAATTTTAGAAATATTAAAATGTTTTGTCAAGAAATATTTCGATTTTTTTCAAAGTATTTTTATTGCGCTAAAATGATAAGTAAATATACATGGTTAACCATTGCTAATATATAGTTTGTCCACAATGAATAAAAAATCTTTTTTTAAATCCATGATTGGGTCAACTTCGATATAGCTTAATTTTGTATTGCTAAGCTTATAAGTGTGCGAACCAATACAAACACGAGGAATTAAGAAAGGGTCAGTAATTAAGTTTTCATTATATTCACAATAAGGAATTTTTTCGTATTTTGCTTCATAGTTACCAGGAAAAGCTAAAACGGCACCCAAAAATCCCATATCTTTTAATTTTTTAATGCCATCTTCACTTGGTCTTCTACCAAATGGGTATGCAAGAATAGCTTTTATTTGTGCTAGAACACCTAAGCGATAAAAATCTTCTTGTTGTTCTTCCATCAGCTCTTGAACTTTTTTAGCGTTCATATTTTCCATACTCAAGTGATTTTTTGTATGAAAGCCAAATTCAATACCTTGATAATCAACAAAACGATCAAGGACATAAGCAAGTTGCATATAGTTTCCAAAATAACCCTCAGCCTGCTTTGAATACCTATCATCTCCAACTTGTGATAAAAAAAGGCTAGTCCGTGGAGATAAATTCCACTTATTAGTTGAGTCAATTAATATTTGAAGAAAGGACTTATTATTACGCTGTTCCTCATGTTTTTTTTCATGCTTAGAAAATGCAATGCTTCTGTGAGAATCATCAGCAGTTATACCAATTGGTATAAGTCCTTTAGGAACTATTTTATCAATATTATTAGATAAAATATCACTGATATTTACAGGGCAAAATTTATTTTCCCATAAATAATCTAATAATTCTTCAAGCTGTTTTGATGTAATGTCTTCAGGATATTTTGGCTCATCATCAACCTTATGAAACATTAAGATTGGCAGGTAATATTTATTACTTGCAAAGCTTGTATATGGCAAAAAATTTAAACTAAGCCCTAAGCCTAAGCCCTTCAAAAACAAACGTCTGTGCATTTTAAATCTCGTTTTTTAGCTTTATGTTTAGTTTATAAACTAAAAAAACATGCACAAAAGTACATGTTTTTAAGTTTTATATTTTGTAATAATTAATTTGATGACATACTTGATTTTGATGTAGCAGAAAGATAAATTTCATGTGGATCAAGAATTAAAATAACGCTACCGTCACCCATAATTGTTGCACCTGAAATACCTTTGACATCACCAAGGTATGCTCCAAGCGGCTTGATAACGATTTCTTGACGCTCGAGCAAGCGATCAACAACAACACCAAGCCTTCTTTCATTATCGTGAATAACAACGATTGATAAAACATCTGGAAGTGGAGATTGCTCAAGGTTTAGAATTTCAGCAAGCTCAACTATACCTAATATTTCTCCACGAAGTGTAACAGCTTTACGCCCCTTAACATCAGTTAATCTTGCGGCTTCAATCTTTGTTGTTTCAGATACAGCATCAAGTGGAATAGCAAACATTTCACCAGATACATTAATCATAAGAGCATCAATAATTGCAAGTGTTAATGGTAAGAGTAGGGTAAAGCGTGTGCCTTTACCAAGCTCTGATGTAATATTAATGCTACCTTTTAAGTTCTTAATATTAGTACGTACAACGTCCATACCAACACCACGACCTGAAATATCAGTGATTTGTTCAGCAGATGAAAAACCAGGAGCAAAGATAAGTTCACGAGCTTCACGATCATCAAGAAGTTTCGCTTCTTCCATAGTCATTAAGCCTTTGCGAACTGCAACTTCACGAAGTTTTTCAGGATCTAAACCATTACCATCATCTTCAATTTCAATAGCAACAGAGTTACCCTTATGGTATGCTCTAAGTGTTACACGACCTTTAGCAGGTTTACCACGCTCAAGACGCACTTCTTCTGGCTCAATACCATGGTCAACAGAGTTTCTTATTAAGTGAACAAGTGGATCACCAATAACTTCAACAACACTCTTATCAAGTTCAGTTTCTTCACCCTCTAAAATAAGCTCAACGTCCTTACTACTTTTACGTGATAAGTCACGTACTAAACGTGGAAAACGTGAGAAAACAGAGGAAACTGGAACCATTCTAACTTTCATAATAGTATCTTGTAATTCATCAGAAATACGCGCCATACCATATGTTGTTTCAGATAAGTTCTGTGCTATTTCTCCAAGGTTTGCTTGAGCATCAGTTTCTTCAAGCTGCTTAGCAATCATTGAATAACGGTTACGGTTAATAATAAGCTCACCAATTAAGTTCATAAGATGATCAAGCTTTTCATGGTCAACGCGAATTGTTGAGTTAGCCGCAGTACGTTGTTCCTCTGGTTTTGCATCAGCTTTTGGAGCTGGCTTAGCAGCAGCTTTAGCAGCTGGTGCTGCCTCCGCTTTAGGAGCTTCTTTTTTAACTTCAGCTTTTTTCTCTTCAGCTTTTGGAGCTTCTTGCTTAACTTCAGCTTTTTTCTCTTGTGCTGCAGGAGCAGGAGCAGGAGCAGAAGCTACACTTTTAGCATTTGCAAGTGCTTTATCTGAAATTTCAAAAATAATGGCGACTTCTTGTGATAAAATATCTATCATCATCGCAAAATCAAGACCACTTGTTCTTGCTTGGTCAACAAGTCCAGCTGTGCGTTCTGCATATTCAGCAACATCAGCAAATTTTACAAAATTAGAGGAATTTTGCACAGCAACTAAAGCTCTGTGCACAGCATCAACTTGATCTGCTTGTGTTGCATCTTTACCTAGTGCTTCAAGTGCCTTTGCTATAATATCTTTTTGAAGATTAACAGCAACAGTATAAATTTCAATATCTTCATCATCAACAGTACTTGTTGCACTTTGAGCTTGTCCAGCACTTGCCTTTTGTGCTTTTTGTGCTGTCAAAGCTTTAGGCATAGTGATTTCACCACCAGAGCAAGCTTTATTTAAAATATCAACAATTTCTTTAATATTAAAAGGCTTTACCTTGCCTATTGTAACATCAATTTGGCTAACAAGTGCGTCCATGATGTCTGAAACTAAAAGTAATAAATCAATGAGTTCACGAGATACACTCATTTCATCATGGCGAACTTTATTTAAAAGTGTTTCAGCTTCATGCGTAATGCTATTTAATTCATTATAGCCTAAAATTCCACTGTTCCCCTTTAAGTTATGGAAAAAGCGGAATAAATCATTTACATGTTCAGGATCAGAGCCTTCTTGCTCAAGAGTTAAAAGCGAAGCATTGATGCTTTCATTCATTTCATGTGCTTCTTCAACGAAATCACGTAAATGTCCTTCACCGAAAGAGGTTAAGGCATATTCGTCACTATGCTCAAGGTTTTCTATCCATTCAACAACGGAAATATTTCCACCTAAATCACTAGCTTCGCTTTCACTAGCAGTATCACTTGAGCTAGCTGAATTTGAACTTTCTGAGCTAGCACCGCTTTCAGAATATTCACCTTTCATTATAGATTCAATTTGATCCATAATACTTTCAGTCTCAACATCACCCTCAGAATTTGTTGCTTCTAAGTTGTCGATTAGCTGGCGAAGAGCATCAGTTGCAGATAAGATAACGTCCATGATTTCAGATGTAACAACCATTTCACCTTTGCGAAGTTCATCTAAGATATTTTCAGCCTTATGTGCAAGGTGGTTGATTTTGTTTAAACCTAAAAATCCAGATGCACCTTTAAGCGAGTGCATAGGACGAAATATATCATTCAATAAGTTAAGGTTATCTGGAGTCTTTTCAAGCTCTAGTAAGTTTGGCTCAATAGTTTCAAGATGTTCTTTTGCTTCAATAATAAAATCGGCAAAGAGTTCGGGATCCATAAAGTCTTGACTCATAATAATGCACCTATCCTATTAACATTTTGATGTTTTTGATCAATTTATCAGGCTGTGTTGGTTTTACCAAATATAAATTAGCTCCGAGGCTCATACCCATTTGAATATCTTTTTCCTGCCCTTCAGTTGATAAAATAACAATAGGAACGCTCCTATATGCAGCCTGCTCACGAACTGTTTTTACAAAAGTAAAGCCGTCCATACGAGGCATATTCACATCTGATAAAATCAAATCAATTTCACCTTGTAAGGAGTATAACTTTTCTAATCCGTCAAGTCCATCTTCAGCAGTCGTAACCTTATAACCTTCATTTTTTAGAATAAAGGATATTAAATTACGTACGGTTTTTGAATCATCTACAACTAAGATGTTTTTGCTCATTTTTTTTCCGCCTTAGTCTTTAAAGAGAGCCTCTACGAGCTTATCAATAGACATAATTGGGATTAGCCTATCCGTTACTTCAAATAATCCAATAATAAACTCAGCATCAGCTCCAATACTTGCTTCTGCGTTCCAGTTTATATCTTCTTGATTTACCCTGTGCATTGTTTGTAATTGGTCAATTTGTAAACCAAATTGCAAGCCTTGGCAACGACAAACAATGATAAATTTTTCTTTTTCTTCTTGCGGTATCCCTAAAAGTAAGCGCATATTAATCAAAGGAGTAATATGCCCACGTAAATTAATTACACCACTAACGAAATCTGGCGCCATTGGTAAAAGAGATATTTCTTGCGCTCTTATTACCTCTTGGATAGCTAATGTTGGAAGAGCATAAGTCTGATTATCTACATAAAACCCAACAAGCTGAATTGAACTTGATTCTTTTAATATATTATCAAGTGGAACGTATTCCTCTTCAACAATTTCAACTTGGCTTGGAGCAGTTTGGCTTGCAAGCATTGGAGTAGACTGGCTAGGCGCAACCGGCATAGGGCTAGATGATGAAGTACCACCAAAGCTTGGTTCACCCTCAGGTATGACAACAGGAATGCTAGCAAGTGCCTTACTAGGGTCAATGCCCATATATTTTTGAATAAATGAAATTTCTTTAGGGCTCATTTCAGGCGTAGCTGAGCGAGCATCAAAACTTTGAGATTCAAAATATTCAATTGGAGATTTTACCATAAATTAATTACCTCATTTGCAAGATCTGAATACGCAATCGCTCCACGACTTGCTGAATTAATACTATATATTACAGTGCCTTGGGCGCTTGCTTCTCTAAATCTTGTATCTAGAGGAATTACACTAGTAAAGATGGCAGATCCCATTTTTGTGTGTAATAAGTCAAGCACATGTTTACAAGCTTTAGTTCGCTTATCATACATAGTAGGAAGCGCTCTATAGCTGATTGGCTCAGGCAATGCTTTGTTTAGAGTTCTAATGGTATCAAAAATTAATTTTAAACCATGTAATGCCAAAAAGTCCGTTTGAATTGGCATAATTAATAAGTCCGAAGCAACAAGGGCATTAATAAGTAATACTCCAACATGCGGTGGACAATCTAATATTATATAATCATAAGAGTTTTGTAAATCTTTAAGGGCTGTTTTTAAAATAAATCCTCTGTCAGATCTACTTCTTAAATCACCTTCAAGTTCTGAAAGGTGCACATGCCCTGGGACAACATCAAATTTTAGCTCTGATTGAGTTTTGATTATTTGTGGCCAGATATCTTTATAGGGTACGCCTTCATCTTTAAAAATATTATACACAGTGGTATCTTGCTCATCAGGATAAAAGCGCAAATGAATAGACGCACAAATATGTGGATCAAGGTCGATAATTAATATCTTTTTATTAAGATTAGCAAGTGCTGCACCAAGTGTCAGAGCAGTGGTCGTTTTGCCAACTCCACCTTTTTGATTAGCTACGGCTATAACTTTTGCTGACATATTAACCTCTTAGCTTTGTTTTAAATAAACTATTGCGCCTGGGTGATGCTCTGGTTTAAATGCTTTACTAATATTATGCAAGGATTCAGAGTGCCCAATCAATAAATAACCACCAGGCAATAAATTATCATAAAAACTTGAAACAACATTTCGTTTCATCTCATCATCAAAATAAATAATTACATTTCTACAAAAGACAATATGTGATCGCTCAAGTCTGCGAATTGCCATTTTATCATTTAAGTTTATTTGTGAAAAATTAATCATTCTTCGTGAAATTGCATCAACTTTATAAGAAGTACCTTCTTTTACAAAATACTTTGACACTATATCACGAGGTGTTGTTCTAAGTGCATATTCCGTGTAAATACCACGCTTAGCAGCTGCTAAAACTGCTTCAGACAAATCATTTGCCGTAATTTTAATATCCCATGAAGAAAGTTCATTTTTAAGCTCTTCCTGTAAAATAATAGCTAAAGTGTAAGGTTCTTCACCACTTGAACAGCCAGCTGACCAAATTCTTAATTTTTTCTGGCCTTTTTTGCGAAGTTCATTAAGTACAGGGCGAAGGACGTTATTCTGAAAAACTTTTAACTGAGGCGGGTTTCTGAAAAAACTTGTTTCATTAGTCGTTACAACCTCATACAAGCGATTAATTTCAGTACGGCGATTAACATCAAAGCGCAAATATTTGTAATATTCGGCATATGTTTTTAGATTAAGTTCTTTTAACCTACCTGCCAATCTGTTTTCAATTAAATACTTTTTATGTTCAGCAATAAATATTCCGCACTGAGCATAAATAAAATCTCTTAATTGTACAAATTCTTCATTTGTAATGTTTTGTTTAGCGTTTAAGGCCGCTGGCTTGGAAAACACACTCATACTAAATTTCCCTGTCTTGATTTTGCTGGATACATAAAATTGCTTCTTCTACAGCTTGTCTAACTTCGCTTTCTTCATGATTAATTAAGCTAATAAGTTTTTTAAGCGCAACATTACCACCAAGTTTTCCTAAAGCTTCAATTGCTTTTAAGGTAAGCATAATATCTGCATTATCTAACAAATCGATTAAGCTAGGTATTGCATTTTTTATATCTCTATTTGCCAAAATATCAATAGTACGAATAACAACCCAGTTGTCATCATCACTTAGGGCTGTTACAAGTATTGGTTCTATAAGTTGCTCATCAAGAGTTGCAATCGTATCAATAAAAGCAAGTCGCACGTCTTTATTTGCATCATTAAGAGCAGGTGATATTCTATTTAAACTTTTTTCTAGAACATCAGGGTGTTGCGCCATTGCTTCAAGAGCTAGTTTACGCACTTCAAAGTTTTCATCATTAAGAGCAATGAAAATTTTATCAAAATATTCTGGCATAAATCCAAGAGCATAAACTGACATCTTACGAAGTTTTACGTCTTCATTATTATATAAATCAATAAGTCTTTGATTTAACTCATTACTATTTATCGCAATACATGCCTCAAGTGCTACAAAGCTAACATCTGGGTATGGGTGGAAAATAAATGAATAAATCTCATCAGCACTATCAGTATTTTTTGCAGTACAACCTAAAAAGTACATCGCATGTTTTAGTATATGTGCGTCATCACTATTATTAAGTAAGTTTTCAAAGAATTGAATGTGACTTATATCAGCAGTTTTCTTGATATAATCCATAATAATTCTTTGCAAATCACGGTCAAATTCGTCAAAGTTGTCAATCAACGCTTTAACAGTGCTTGGGCTTGAAATTTCACAGCATGCAATAACCGCAATGCCACGTTTGTTTACTTTATCGCTTTTTAAAGCTTTGAGTAGGGTATTTGTTTCACCCATTTTAACAAGGCAGCGAATAACGTCGAATAATTTATCATTTTCATTAGATAATTCAAAATTATCACCATATTCAAGCACTATTTCAGCACTTTCATCAGAATGGATTAATGACAATCCAATAAGCGCTGCATGAACAACGTCTTCATCTTCATCATTAATTGCAACAGCTAAATATTCTTTAAACTTATTAAGGTGATGCTCGTCTAAAATATCAAGTGATGAAGTTCCTAAAATTTGAATTGTTGCTTTGATTGCTTTATTTCTAAGCGGATCACTAGCAGCGTCAAGTTGTTCAAGTAAAATTGGTACAGCCTTGATAGTTCCAAATTCACCAATCGAATCAATAATTGCGGCTTTCACTAAAGCTGAAAAATCATTAAGCTGAGTTAATAACTTTTCTATATATTCATCAGATTTTAATTTGCGTAGAGCTTCAATTACTGAAAATTGAACCCATTCTTCGTCATGCATTGCGTTATACAAAACTTCAGCAACAACAGGGTTACCAATTTCACCAAGACTAATCGCTGCTTGGTAGCGAACATTTACCTCAATGTCAGAGCTTAAAGCATTACTAAGCAAGGTAAGCGCAAGGTGTTTTTGCGATGTACCTAAAATATCAGCAACAAATATTCTTATATCAGGGTCAGTATCATGCAACATTTCGCCAAGACAACCTAAATCGTCGTCACAAATTTCACGCAAAATATCAATAGCAGAGTTACGAATACCAGGATTTTCAAGCCTAAGCAATGGGCAAAGCGCTTGAACTGCTTTAAATCCACGAATTTTGCGAATAGCATATTCGGCAGCTTCTTGAATACCTAGGTTTTCACTACTGAGAAGTTCAACTAAAATTTCAATTGCTGTTTCACAATTTTGCTCAGCAGCTTCAAAGGCTCCTTTTCTCACCTCATCAGTATCAGCGCTTTTGAGTAAGTCGATAATATGTTTAGTTGTTTCTTGCATGCTTAACCTCAGGGAGCTAAATTATTTGTGAAAAATCTTATTTATTGTTGTTGCTATATTGTCTAGTTTGATAATTTCATCTGCAAGACCAGCATCAACAACTGCTTTTGGCATTCCATAAACAACACAAGTGCTTTCTTCTTGTGCAATAATATGAGAGCCTTTAGCCTTCATAAGTTTCATTCCAGATGCACCATCATTGCCCATACCGGTCATAATAAGACCAACTGCTTTTGAGCCCAAAAAATTTGCCACACTATCAAATAAGACATTTGCATTTGGCTTATAAATCGCACTTTCGGGCTCTTTAGTGATTGCAATATGTGGAGCAGTAGATCTACCTGCTAACTGCATATGCTTTCCACCTGGCGCAATATATGCAATGCCTCTTTTTGGGATTTCACCATCTTCAGCTTCTTTAACTTTAATTTTACATAAAGAGTCTAATCTATTTGCAAATGCACCAGTAAATGTAGCTGGCATATGCTGTGCAATTAAAATATAAGCAGGAAAATCTTCTGGTAATTGTGTTAAAACTTTTTGCACAGCAGGTGGTCCACCAGTTGAAACACCAATTGCTAAACAGTAAAAAATTGATTTGCTAGCTACAGGTTTAAATCTTTCATTTACTTTAAAATCAGCCGTTTGTGTAGGTTTGTCTTGTAATCTTGAGTTCAAACCACTTGAAGCGCTTGTGTTTGCTTGCGTACTTGAAAACGCAGCTCTTCTAGGTCGCATAAACCTACGCATTTTACTAACAGCTTTAACTTTTTCACATAAGTCTTCTTTTATTGCATTTAAATTTATATGTTTTTGATCTTGTGGTATTTTAGAAATGAAATCTGCAGCACCAAGGTCAAGAGCTTTTAAAGTTGCTTCTGCACCCTCGCTAGTTAAAGTACTAACCATAATTACAGGTCGAGGGTTACTTTTCATAATTTCTTCAAGAGTTGAAAGTCCATTTCTTCTAGGCATTTCAACATCTAAGGTAATAACATCAGGGTTTAATACTTTTAGTTTTTCAAGGCAATCTTCACCATCTTTTGCAGTGCCGATTACTTCAATGTCAGGATCACTGCCTAATGCTTGAGTAAAGAAACTACGTATAAATGCTGAATCATCTACAATAAGAACTTTTATCAAAATAAGCTCCTTACAGCTTTTACAGATTAAATAATTTTTTTAACTATAACAATATCTAAAAATATTAGCAAGTTAAATATCACGATTATTTTAGTGTAAAGAAGTTAATTAAAATATAATACATAATAGGGCTAAAAGCAATAAGGTATAGGGCAATTTAAGGTAATTTCTATTTATTTTTATGTAGAATTATATTTACAAAAGTAATTTTTTTTTATAATCTGAACTCATCTAATTGTATCTATAATATATGTTTACCTATCTGTTTTAATTTGTTGCAGAAATGTAACAGAAAAGTTCTTGCTCTTTTTCAATTTTTCGATATTGTCTGGCTTTATTTAATTGATTAAAAAAAATTGGGAATGAAATGATAATATTTTTATATCTAGCTTATATTTTCTTACCTATTGTTTTGCTTGTTGTGGGCTCTTTTGGTGAGAATTGGACTAATACACTTTTGCCAAACGGCTTTAGTTTTCGATGGTATATTGAAGCCTTTGAAGATCCAAGCTTTAGGCGTGCATTTATGATGAGCCTGTATGTTGCAATTTCAACATGTGCTATAGTGACTATTATTGCAGTTCCAATGGCTTATGCCTTAACTCGTAGTCTTGGCAAAACTGCTAGCTTAATTGCTAGAATTGTTACTGTCATGCCGATTGCAGCTCCTCCGCTTGTGCTTGGTTTTGGCTATATAATCTTTTTTTCAACTGATGAATTTCCTTGGCTTGGTACAACACCGCTTCTTATTGCTGCCCATGTTATAACTACCTTACCATATATGTTTCAGACTTTAGTGTCTGATATTAGGCACTTACATCTAGATAGATTGGAGCTTGCTGCTGAATCTCTTGGTGCAAGCTTTTGGCGTAGATTTATTGATATTATTTTGCCATCGCTTCGCCACAGTATTTTATCGGGCTTAGTTGTTGTTAGTGCTATTTCTATTGGTGAATTTCAATTAACTAATTTGATAGCAGGTTTTTTAAATCGCACCTATCCAGTTGTTTTACTTCAAGCATTTTATGGAGCAACAGGCTTTGCATGTGCAACTACTGTGATACTTTTAGTCTTGGCTTCTCTTGGCGCTTTGGCAGGTGCATTAACTGCAAGAGCAGCAGCTCGTAATAAATAAAAATTTTTTAAGGATATTAAATGAGTATTAATATTGAAAATTGTAATTTTAAGTATGCTGGCACTGATGTTGGTGTGCATAATGTAAATATTTCGGCAAAGCAAGGTGAACTTATTGCTGTTATTGGTGCAAGTGGTTCTGGCAAAACGACTATGCTTAAATTAGTTGCAGGTTTTGAAGAGCCTAATTCTGGAAGTATACTTATTAATGATGTTAATGTAACTCATGTTCCAGCAAGATTGCGTAATGTTGGAGTTGTTTTTCAGTCTTATGCTTTATTTCCGCTTATGACTTGTGTTGAAAATGTTGCTTATCCGCTTAAAATTCGTGGTATTTCTTTTGCAGAGCGGACAAAACAAGCACTTTCAATGCTTGAGCGTGTTGGGCTTGCACAATTTGCACAGCGTTTGCCAAGCAGTATGTCTGGTGGGCAACAACAACGTGTTGCACTTGCACGTGCCCTTGTTTTTAAGCCAGCTGCACTGCTTTTAGATGAACCTCTTTCTGCCTTAGATGCAAATTTACGCGTTGAACTTCGTAATGAAATTAGAACTTTACAAAAAGAACAGGGCATAACTGCTCTTCATGTTACCCATGATCAAGAAGAAGCTCTCTCTATGGCAGATAAGATTGCACTTATGCACCAAGGCAATATTATTCAAATTGCAAGTCCACAAGAGATGTATGATGCACCAAACTCACGCTTAGTTGCAGATTTTGTAGGTCATTCAAATTTATGGGACGCAAAAGTTATTGATAAAAATACAGTAAAATTAGAATTTGGCGAACTTAAATGTGATACTTCTAACTATAATATTAACGATAATGTGGTGGTTTTAATTAGACCAGAACATGTTGAAATAGAACCAACTGAAAAAATAAATTATTTTTCAGGTGACATAGAAAATGATGTGTTTTTAGGAGCTGTTAGACGTTATGAGATGAAGCTTGGAAATGTTTTGCTTAAAGGTGAAACTTCTAACCGAGGTGAAGTTTTAGGCGTTGGTGTTAATCCTAAAAATATTCGTTTATTACCATGTACTTAAAAAGGAGAAGACAATGAAACGTGTTTTATTGTTAGTAGCTGCATGTATGATGTTTGCAGGGACAGCGTTTGCGTTTGAGGGTAAAGAGCTTTATTCAGGTGAAAAAGCTTTGTATGAAAAAGCTAAAGAAGAGGGCATGATTGTATCTTTTGATACTGGTCCAACTTGGGCTAACTGGGTGAACTTATTTAAAGCTTTTAAAAAACGCTATCCTGGCGTTGAAATGGTTTATAATGACCTTGGCTCAGCTGCAACTGTTGTTGCTCTTGATAAAGCAAAACGTCGCCCACAAGCTGATACTGCTTATTACTTTGCACAATCAGCTATTGATGCAAAAGCAAAAGGCGTTGTTGAAGGCTATAAACCAGTTAATTTTGATAAATTACCAAAAGCATTCCAAGATGAAAATGGTGATTGGTTCATCGTTCACCAATTAGTTGTTGCCTTTTTAGTAAATAAAAAATTAGTTAAAAATGTGCCTACTTCATGGGCTGATTTAGCTAAACCTGAATACAAAAATAGCATTGTTTATCTTGATCCACGCTCAACTGGTCAAGGTCAAGTTTTAACTTTTGCAGCAGCTTATGGTAATGGCGGTTCTGTTGATAATGTTATGCCTGGTATTGAGTATTTAGCAAAGTTACACAAAGCTGGCAATGTACTTCGTACAGAAGGCACAACTCCTTATGCAAAATTCATTAAAGGTGAAATTCCAATTTGGATTGGCTATGAAGGCGACGGCTTAAAAGCAAAATTACGTGACGGCATGGGTGATGATTGTGCTGTTGTAATTCCTAAAGAAGCTAGTGTTAGTGCACCATATGCTATGAGTTTAGTTAAAAATGGTCCAAACCCAAATGCTGGTAAACTTTGGTTAAACTTCGTTATGACTGCTGGTCAACCAATCTTTGTTGATGGCTTTGTGCGCCCATCTGTTCCTGGTGTTGAGTTTCCAGAAAGCATGAAAAAATATATGCCAGATGCTCCGCAAGTTCAGGCTTTAGATATTATTAAATCTTCAAAAGCAAAATCAATTATTGATGAACACTGGACAAAGCTTGTTTTAGGCAAATAATTGCTTATATAATCGCATGGTTTTTGGTTAATTCCAAAAGCCATGCTATGGAATTTTTATGCAAAAGAAAAAATTTAATGTTTTTTTACTTTTAATAGCACCAGGTTTTTTATGTCTAATATTATTTTTTATTTTACCGCTTGGAGCTGTTTTTATTGAACCTTTTTTAGACAAAGGGCAAGCTTTTTTACGTCTTTGGTCTGATCCTTTATTTTTGCGTGGTTTAAGTGGTAGTCTTATTTTAGCTTTTACAGCAGGAGCGTTATCAATCATTGTTGGTATACCAGTTGCTTATAGTCTTTCTAAAATGAAACCACGGGCAAAACTTGTTGTTATGTTTTGTATTTCACTCCCTCTAACTTTTTCAGGCTTAATAGTTGCCTATGGCTTTATTTTAAGCTTTGGCAGAGCAGGTTTTGTTACTCAAATTCTTGCTATGCTTGGAGCTTCTCCAGAATGGATTTCTGGTGTTGTTTATAGTCCTGTTGGGCTTGCTTTTGCGTATTGTTACTATCTCATACCTAGAGTGGTGCTTTTGCTTTTACCTGTGATTAGCAATTTTGACCAAACTCTTTTAACTGCAGCAAGTTCTCTTGGAGCATCACGCTTTAAAGCCATGAAAGATGTGTTTTTACCGGAAATTATGCCAACTTTAACGGTTTCTTTTTTCTTAGTTGCCGCTGTCGCTTTTGGTGCTTATGGCACTGCATTAGCACTTGTAGGAACGCAAGTTAATATTTTACCGTTATTATTATATAGTAAGATTGCTGATACAGGTTCTGATTTTCCTCAAGCAGCAGCAATTTCAATTGTGCTTTTAGCTGTTTGCAGTCTGATGATGGGCTTAGCTGAAACTGTTGCTATCAAACGTGAACAGCAAAAATCAAGCCATTAAAATTAAAAGGTGGTGTTATGGAAATTTTTTGCGATGATAAAAACTTAATCTGCGATGATAATATTTTTGATGCTAATAGCTTAAATTGGTTCAAAGCTGATTATGATATTGTTAATAAAAAAGCTATAAGCCTTGAAGATGCTTGCATTTGGCAACAAAAAAAATCAGGTCGCATGATGCGAGCTCCAATTGGCGTTATTGGACCTCGTGAAGCTACTGATGCTCAAATTGAAATGGCTTATGCACTTGGAAAAGAGTTTGCTACTCTTGGACTTAGCGTTATTTGCGGTGGTCGCCAAGGTGTAATGGAGGCGGTTTGTAAAGGTGTTTACGAGAAAGGCGGTATTTCTGTAGGCTTGTTGCCAGAGGGTGATTTTAATACTGCTAATCCATACGTTACAGTGCCTGTTGCAACTGGGATTGGTATTGCTCGTAATGCCTTGATTAGTCGTGCTGCTGTGCTAGTTATAGCTGTTGGTGGTGGACTTGGAACTATTTCTGAGATTGCTCTTTCTTTACAATTTGGAAAGAAGGTTTTTACGATTTGTGATGCTCCTTTTATTGAAGGAGTGCAAGAATTTAATGATTTAGGGGTACTTAAAAAGGCTGTTTTAGAGCATATTTTTAGCTATAAGTAGTTTTTTTGTTTTATTTTTTTTGCTTTGTTAGTCTAGTTTAGTTTTTATTTTTAATATTTGGGCAATTTGGTCGCTTTATCTTTTTGCTTTCTGCTTCGTCAATTTTATTTTTTTTTGTACGCACGACCTCAAGGTCGCTTACGCAGAAAAAATAAAATTTCCTCACAGAAATTCAAAAATCCGAAAAGCTTGACCAAATTGTCCAAAACCTTAACATTTGCGGCTTTAAAATATTGCACCAACTAACTGCAAAGTCTAACATCTAGTTTGCAATATTATAAAACCGCAAATAGAGTGTGTAATCAGTATATTATAATAACAAAAGCGGCTAAGACACCGGAACTATTGCCAAAGATACTGTGAATGTTTGTCTAATCCATCTTATCTTTTAGATTATTAAATTATATTTCTAGCCTAAATATTACATCAATTTAAATATTTTTGCTGCATTAAGCCCAACAATATTTTTAACCGCTTGCTCTGATAATCCTAAGCTTTCAATTGTTTCAATATATTTTTTCGGTTCAATTTGTGGCCAATCAGTACCGAAAACAAATTTATGAGAAAACCTCTCAAGGTCAGGGAAGTTTACAAGTAGCTTTTTCCCAGCTAAACCAGCAATATCAATATACACATTTTTATGAAGCCTTGCTAACATCATTGCCTCATCATACCATGCTGTGCGTCCACCATGTGCCATTACAAGCGTTAAATTCGGAAAATCAACAGCAACATCATCAACATAAATAGGATTGCCGTATTTTAAGCGAGAATTTTTAAATACAGAAGTTCCAGTATGAATAAGTATCGGAATTTCAAGCTCTTGCGCAACTGAATAAAGAGGGTAGAGTTTAGCTTCATTTACATAAAAATGATCATAGGTAGGATATAGCTTTATTCCCTTAAAACCAAGAGCATGGAGTTCTCGCAACTTTGCGCATGCATCAGGTTCGATATAAGGATTAAAGCTACAAAATGGAATAAATTCTTTGCGCCCTTTGCAAAATTCAGCAACCATTTCGTGCGTTGCATATCCGCAGGTAAGCGGTGAGTACTCACCCAAAATTACAGAATAATCAACACCTTGTGCCTTTAAATGTTGTGATACAATTTCTGGATCTTTATATTTATCAACAAAAGCATTTAGTGCTTCTTCAGAGCCTAATATTTCAACCATCAAGTCATCAACAGTTTGCGCAGGTTCTTTATAATCTACAAGATGGACATGAAAATCAATAACATAAGGATAATCTTTCACAAATTCCCCCCCCTCATCAATTATTAAAATTTAAATAAAAAATAGTTTGTCTCAAAAAAGTAAAAATTAAAACGTAATTTCTTTCTTTAACTCTTCTAATAAACTATGATATTGCTATATTTAAATCTATAATAGTATGTTTTTGCAAATGTCAAGTATATATATTAAAAAAATAAAATTTTATTTATGAGATAAATGTGAAAAAACAATGAAAAATGAAGAAAAAATGAGTTGTATATATTGAAAAATATTTTTTAAAAAAAACAATAAATAATATTGACAACTGCAAAAGCATTGAATGGCAAAGGGTATTGGGGGGGGCTTATAAGTATAGTGTTTTTGTAAAATTCAATTAAAATAATATGTTATAAGTATTGTGAAAAAAAAATTAAATTATTTTAAACTAATTAATTTCTAAATTTAAGGCTTGAGATTTTTTTTTTGTTTTAGTAAATAATATTTCTATGAACGACAAATGGGAAGCAGTACGTAATATTTTGCAAGATAAATTGACTTTAGGAACTTTTAAAGTCTGGATTAAACCTTTGCAAGCAAGCATTAGCGATAAATGTGTGAACATTTATGCGCCTAATGACTTTGTTGCAAGTAGGGTTGATGAACTTTTGTCTTTTGAGATAAAAAATGCGATTAAAGAAGTATTTTCAGAGGAATACTCTTTAAAAATTAGTGTTTTTAAACATGATTACGCTGCCCCTAAGACGGAAAAAGCTTCAGCTACGCCAAAGTCTATCGTTGTAAGTGACAAGCTTTACGTTGAAAATTCATCTAAAAACACTCAAAGTTTTTTAACAACTAGTACTCTTACAAACTCAAATTGTAGTGCTAGTAAAAGCATTACTAATCATAAGTCTGATGATAATGGTTTTGTGAGTTACCCTAGTAGTTCAGGATATTCTACAAAATCTTCTGCTCAGCACTTAGTTGAAGCTAGTATTGAAGATTCACGTAAGCGCCTAGCTAATTATACTAGTTCAAAGCAACAGCAACTTAATTTACCATTCCAATTAACAACTCGCCAGCAAAATAAATCATGGAAATATACTTTTTCTGACTTTGTGGTTGGTGATTTTAATGAGCTAGCTTATGCTGCTGCTAAGCATATGACAAAAGACAGTATGGCAACTGATACTTTATTTTTAAGCTCAGCTTCTGGTCTTGGTAAAACTCACCTAACGCAAGCTGTTGGCTATGAACTTTATAACCATGGTTCAAGCTCAAAAAAAGTAGAATACTTAACTGCGGAAGAGTTTTCAGCTAGTTTTAGACATGCGATAGCTTCAAATGAGTCTGATAGGTTTAGAACTCGTTTTCGTGAGCTTGATATTTTGATTTTAGAGGATATAGAGAATTTAAAATCAAAAGTTAAGACTCAGGAAGAATTACTATCAACCATGAAGGCTTTGCATAATCGAGGAAGTCGAGTGATATTGACAAGCTCTTTTAATCCTAATGAGCTTAAAAGTCTTGATAGTACGCTTGTTTCACGTTTTTGCTCTGGTTTTATGGCTGATATTACAAAGCCTGATTTTGAGATGCGCCGTAAGATATTGTTAGAAAAAGCAAAGCTTAAACAAGTAAAGGTTCAAGATACTATTATTGATTTGCTTGCTGATAAATTAGTTTATGATGTAAGACAACTTGAAAGTTGCTTATACAATATCATATTGCAGGCGGAACTTTTAGGGCGTGAAATAACTCTTGATATGGCACGTGAAGTTCTTGCAAAATGTGTGGGATACAATACTTCACTTACTGATTTTGAACATATTGTTGAAAAAATTTGCAAGGTATTTAATTTGTCAATCAATCAAATTAAATCACGCAACAGAAAGCAAGACTATGTATTAGCTAGAAATACAATTTTCTTTTTAGCAAGGCAGCATACAGACTTATCATTACAGGAAATCGGTGATTTCTTTAATAAACGTCACTCAACTGTTATTAAAGGGATTGCAAATATTGAAAAAGAAATGAAAAATGAAAGCCCTCTTGGAAATCAAATTTCAAATATAATTTCAAGAGTAAGTAGATAAAGAAAAGAAAATTAAGAAATAAATTATTTTATATTAGTAAAGCAAGAAGCACTTTCAGGTAATATCGACCAATACCACAAGCTAACTAACGTTCCATCATCTTTATTCCATTCACCACTTCCTTCAAATGCATTTAAAAAATCTTTTTCAACTTTATGGATATTTTTTTCATCGTTAATTGTTTTTAATCTAAATACTACCGCTATGTCTTCAAATAATTCAAAATAAAAGCTTTCATCATAATCTTCTTGTAAGTTGGTTATTTTGTGCCACATGTGAAGGTGGAATGGGCACTCGATTGTGTCACGGTAATTTTCAAAATTATTTGCGATGTGGTTTAATCCAGTCAATACATGATTTTTAAATTTAGAGTTGCTACTATCTGACTTTAGAATATCTATTTTATTCATTAAAATTTTTCTTGTTAAACACATGAGAACTCCTTTTTTTTGCATTATATGTAAAAACATAATTTAATAGGTTAGATGGTTAAAATATTCAACAACCTAATATAAAATATGTTAAATAAACGTTGTTAAACTTTTATATTGTTTTTCTTATAATATTTTTTTGACTAAAAGTAAACAATTTTCATGTTAAAAAAAAGTGTCATTCATTAGTTTTTGTTATTTATTTTTCGAAGCATAAAATTTAGTTATTAATGTCAGTATGATATTTATTGTAAAGTATATTATTAAAGCTTGATTAAAAATATAATGTTTGGTAGGACATTAGAAAGAATAATTTTTTTGTGGACAATTGTAATTTACGAACTATAAATTTTTTAGTATTTAGCCTACTTAGCGATTGATGAGGACTTATATATGTTTCAGCGTAACCATGATTATTTTGCTTTAGTTCCATTTTTGTTATCTATAATAGGTGTTTCATTTTGTGCTTTTAATGCGCTTAATGTTTCAGAGCCTGGGTGTATTACTTCTGGTTGTACTTTGTTTCATGGTTTTTCAATTGCTGGAATCTCAATGTGGTGGCTTGGCACAGTATTTTTTAGCACTGTTTTTCTTTTATCTATCTTCAAAAAATTATATTATATAATATTTTTTGCTGGTTTAGGCTTATTAATTGATTGTTTTTTACTTATTATTTTAATTTTGACTTTACCATGTTTATCTTGTCTTGGTGTTGCACTGCTAATAGCCTTAATTTATTACTTTGCTAGGCAAGAATATAATAATAAAGAAAATAACCATGAAAATGCACTTTCGCCTATGCTCATAATTTGGGCTTGTTTAGTAGTTATTAATTTAAGCCTGTCAGTTAAGGAAAGTGTTAAACCGTACTCAATCAGCTCTGCAAACAATCAAAATCAAGTTGTTGCATATGTTTCACCTTCTTGTCCGTCATGTATTGAGCTTGTACGAAATATCTCTAAAAGTAATTTATCAGCCATAACATGGTACCCTGTTGCTGAAGATGAAAATGATATTTTTAAAATTGCGAAAATACAAGAATTAATTAGCCAAGGTCAAGATTTTCAAACAGCATTTGTAAGTGCTGTTGATAATGCAAGTACTGAAAAATCTTATGATTTACTTTATCCAACTATGCTTTACTTGCAGTTTAAACTATTTGTAAACAAGGCACATGTATTGAGTGATAATGGTGGTGTTATGCCATATATTAAGTTTAGCGGGTTGCCGAGCTTTATGTTGCAAAAAAAGCAAGCAGAAGAGCCAAAGAAAAAAGTAGAAAATAACGTAGAGCCTAGTGCTGAAAAGTTATTTAACAATATGCCAAGTGACGAAACACTTTTTAATGATGATGTTTTGCCTAACTCTCAAGCTTTACCACAAACTAACGATTCTAGTGAATTGCCACTTGATTTAGAAATTGTAGGAAGTTGTGACGAGCAAGACCCATGCTAGTATTGTGCATTTTGCTGTGAATCAATTTTAGCTTTCGCGTTTATTTTTATGAGTATTTGAGTTTAAGTATTTTTAGCTTTCTAAAAGGCTATGCTTAGATGATATTTTATCCGAGGTATTCTCGTAAAATTTTAATATTTTCATCATCTGGAAGTATTTTTGTGAATATTTCAATAAAGTTTTCTTTCTCAAAATATTCAAAGCTATACTTGAAGTTTAGTCCTTTTTTCCACGCGCAAAGTAACATCATAAAATCATTGACATAGACTAAATCTGGATAGTTTGGAATTTTGCTATCTAAGACAATGTTTAAAACTTTTATGCTGTATTTATCTGGTTCATTTTTCACGTGTAATCTTATTTCATTTGAAATTTCAGCTTTAGCTAACTCTCTTGCAAAAATATTCAAAATATCAAGTTTATCAGCATCACGAACAATATTGGTGCATAATTTGAGTGTTGGGTTTAAAGAATCAGGCAAAAGATGTTTGTTGTGTAAGGCAACAACAGCAATTATTTTATTTTTTATTTTTTTTGTTTCATTTTCCAAAATATTATATTTTAAAAGTGTTTTTGCACCTAAAATAGCGTGATTTTCTGAAATAGCATCGCTAAAGGTCTTATATTTATCATATTGTTCAAAGCGTCCTATGTCATGGAATAATGCCGACAAAATAGAAATTTTTGCTAATTCATCATTTAAATTCTCACTTTTTACAATATTGTAGGCATGCTCAACTACTTTAAAAGTATGTAATATCTTTAAATTAAACATCTTTTCATTATCTGGTGACATCAACGAACTAATCAAATCATCAAAAACTGTAAGATAATTTTCAATAAATGGTATATTTTGTAAATGTTCTTTAAATTTATTAGTCATAACAGCCTTAAAGTAGATATTGATAGGGTTTTTATAAATGATATTTTTTGTACCATATGGTATTTTAAGTTGATCTAACTACCGTCAACTTAAGCAAAGCCACACTTGCTCCAGCACTTAACAGTGCAA
>CAYJPK010000018.1:0-30999 GCA_964372035.1 uncultured Desulfovibrionaceae bacterium
ATGATAAAGTTGGAAATGGATTTTTAGTTGTCCTACAAAAATAGGCAAAAGTTTTTATTATAGTTAGTTGATGATGAAAAACATGTTAATATACCGTAATAAATGGATTTACTAGTCAAAATTTACAAATAAAAATGCAAGAAATAAGGACATGGAATGTGCTTTTCTTGCATTTTTATGGTTTTAAAAGATAGTTTTTCAGCATCGGCTTACAAAGTTTTTGCGAAAGCAAAAAATTTGCGCCACGTAAAACAAGCTAGAATTTATTTCTAGCGTCCCGCAAGGGTGTTTGGAGTGAACGTGCTTTTAGAAAAAGACATTGAAAATGACTTTTTCAGCTACGACTAATTAGTCGATGATTAAAAATACTCTAACACTCTGTAATAAAAAAGATTTGCTAGCTAAAATAAACAAATAAATATGCAAAAAAAAACGATGTTTCTATTTTTTACTTTTTTATTACAAAATATTATTGTATTTTTTTTCCTAGATTCATTATTTTCTCTTTAAAAACTTGGCTGCTAGGATAAACATAAAGCGAATAAAAATATTGTCTAAAGCTTTATGAGCTTCTTTTAATTTTGCTGGAATATCAATGTTTTGAGGGCAACGTATTGTGCATTTTCCACAACTTATACATAAATTAGCACCAGCTTTTTGACCAAGATATCCAGCGCATTTGCTTAAATATTGTAGCCTAGTTATTCTTGCAGTTTTACCAAAGAAATATAGGCTATTATAGTCATTAAAAGTGCTAGGAATGTCAACTTGAGTTGGGCATGGCATGCAGTAAGCACAACCAGTGCATGGAACTTTCATTAGCTTAGCATAAACTTCTTTTACTTGCTTAATAAGATTTAGCTCTGATTTTGTCATTGAGTTTGGCTCTGTTATGCTTGCAACTTGAATGTTTTCCTTGATATGTTTATTATCATTCATGCCACTTAAAACTATTGATACTTCTTTATAATTCATAACAAACCTTAGCCCGAAATACGCAGGGCTGAATTTATTTTGATCTAACAAATCCTTGGGGTTTATTTTATCGATATAACTATTACTTTCGTTGCTTTCTTCATAACTTGAAAATATTCTTTTTACCTTATCTGGAGCTTTGTCAGCTAGTCCACCACCACGTAGTGGTTCCATTACAACAACGCCAATTCCAAGTTCATAAGCTCGCTTTAGTCCTGCAAGTCCAGCCTGATTGTTTTCATCTAAGTAATTGAATTGAATTTGACAAAAATCCCATTCGTAATCTTCTAAAATTTTAATAAATTCTTCTGATTTTCCGTGAAAAGAAAAACCGATATATTTAATTTCTCCTGACTTTTTTTTGTTATTTATGAAGTCAATAATTCCGATATTTTTAAGGCTAATCCAATCTTTAAGACTACCTAAAGTGTGCATTAAATAATAATCAATATAATTTGTATCAAGGCGCTTTAATTGAGTAGAAAAATATTTTTCAAGCTGCTCATGTTTTTTTATTAGATAAGCCGGAAGCTTATCTGCAATGAATATTTTATCTCGAATATTGTATTTTTTTGCAAATTCACCGAGAACAATTTCACTTTTACCACCATGATAAATATAGGCTGTATCATAATAATTTACGCCATTGTCAAAGGCTAACTTCATTTGAGTAAACGCTAGCTCTTTATCAACAACTCCAGACTTTAAAGGAAATCTCATGCAACCATAGCCAAGGAGTGAAACGGGCTTAGAGTTTTTAGTAAGTTCTCTATATAACATATTATTTCCTCTTTTTTTCCTTTTATGCCATAATCTGCATTTCAAAGGACATATCTTTTTGACCTACTTTTTTTTCCAAAATATCAGATAAGATTAACATATTATTATCATACAATAATTTTGAGTTAACATGTTTTTGTATTGCTGGCATAATGCTTGTGTATGGATAATATGAACAAATAAATTTATTCTTGGGAATGTTTATTATTCTTGCATTCTCAAGCATTTTATTTCTTATTTTCTTTATTTCAACATAAAGTTTTGATTGTAGCTTTCCATTTTCAATGAAAAAGCATAGACCTTGCTCAATTGACATAGAGAGTTTATATTTAGTAACAATAAAATACAGCTCTGTGATTTTTTCCCAATATTTTGAGATATCAAAAATTTTCAATTCTTGTACAATATCTGATGAAGCTTCATTTAAAAAACTAAAGGGCATTTCAAATGGTAGAGTTAGAAAACATCTTTGCTCTATACTTTTAGTGTATTCTTCACCCACAAATACATTAACACTATTTTCCTTAACGTGCTTTGCTGCAGTATCTAAAAAATACAAGTCACGCTCTAGCTTTTTAATTGAATCATTAACTTTATTTTTTGCATAACTAATAAAGTCCTCCAAACCAAGTTCATTATTTTCTTGAATATAATGTGATAAATCTTTTAAGGGAATGCCTAGTTCAATGCTTATAATTATCAAATCAAGCTTTAACATTTGGCTATTAGAGTAGTATCTATAACCATTTTCTGGATTAGTATATGCTGGCGTTAAAATTCCAATTTCATCATAATACCTTAAAGATGTATGGCTTACACGTTTTATTTTTGAAACTTCGCCAATTGATAAATATTTTTTCATACTAACCTCAAAAAAAACTTGACTCTAATATTATATTAGACTTTAGAATGTTTTAACATGAAGTTAAGAAGTTTAAAAGTATTTTTTCATGCATAATTTTTAAGCAAATTGAAATAGCTTTATGTTATAAAAGGTGTTAGAATGATAGATAATATTAATTTAAAAACAGTAATGAAATTTACACTGCCTTCAATAAGTGCAATGGTCTTTTTAAGCCTTTACACTATGGTTGATGGTATATTTGTATCTAACTTTATTGGCACAAATGCACTTTCAGCGACTAATATTGTTTTTCCTGCAATTACTCTTTTTTATGCAATTGGTACAATGTTTGGAGCTGGTGGAAATGCTATTTGCGCAACACTGCTTGGAGAAGGTAATTTAAAGCAAGCTAGACAGAAACTTACACTTTTTATTACAACAGCTTTTAGCTTAGGTCTTTTAATCACATTGTTTGTTGTAATGAATTTAACTGATATATTATATCTGTTAGGTGCTAACAGTGAGACTTTTGATTATGCCTATGATTTTATGTTTTTTATTGCGTTATTTGCACCTTTTTGTATTATCCAAATTATAATGGAAAATGCTTTAATTGCAGCTGGTAGACCTGGTCTTTCACTAATTACAATATTAGCTGGTGGCGCAACAAATGTTGTTTTAGATTATATTTTTATTAAGCTTGGCTTTGGTATGGCAGGAATTGGCATAGCAACTGGGCTTGGTTATATTGTGCCATGTTTAATTAGTGGTATCTATTTTTCAACCAATAGAAAAGCAAAAGATTTATGTTTTTCAAAGTTTAGCTTTGATTATCAGGCTATTTTAAAGGCTTGCTCTAATGGTTTATCAGAAATGGTCACAATGCTTGCTGGTGCTATAATTAATTATCTATTTAATATAATTACACTTAAGTTGGCTGGTAATGCTGGCGTTTCTGCAATTACAGTTATTTTATATTCTCAAATGTTATTTAACTCGTTATTTGTTGGCTATACAACAGGGATTGCACCCGTTATAAGTTTTAATTTTGGTGCTAAAAATTCAGAAAAATTGAAAAAACTTTTTGAACTAAATTTAAAAATTGTAGGCTGTGTTTCCTTTAGTATTACATTGATGGCTTTGTTATTCAGCGATGTTGTGGCATCACTTTTCTTGAAAAATGATGCAAAAGGCCTTGAACTTGCAATAGGTGGCTTATCATTATTTGCTTATTCTTTTTTATTTTCAGGCTTTAATATCTTTTGTTCTGGAATGTTTACAGCTTATTCAAATGGTAGAGTTTCAGCACTTGTATCATTTTTACGCACCTTTTTATTTATAACAGTTTCACTATTAGTTTTACCAAAATTTTTGGGCATGACTGGTGTGTGGCTTGCAATTCCTATTGCGGAGTTTTTATCATTCTTTATTGCCGTTTACTTTATTAATAAGTCAAAAGTTTATATTGAGATGACTAAAGAGAGTGAAAGTGTTTTAAAAATAGTGCCACAAAGAGTTTAAATTTGAAGTAGTATTTATCACAAATGACTTGACATTTTACTTGGCTCTATTCATTATCGCTGAGTGTTAGATAATTACATTAAATATAAAAACTGCATAAATATAGAAAATAATGAATAAAATACATGATATAATAATAATTGGCGGCGGCGTTTCTGGTTTATTTGCTGGCTATTTGCTTAAAAAAAGTGGCAATACATCTTTTGCAATTTTAGAAAAAACAAAGCAGGCAGGGCGCAAATTATGCGTTTCTGGCGGTGGTTACGGCAATTTAACTAATAAATTTTTATCTGCCCAAAACTATATTAGTAATGATAATGAATTTGTAGGGCATGCTTTGAAATCCTTTAGTTTCAAATCGGCTATGGCTCTTTTTAAAGAGCTCAAACTTGAGTTAGAAGAGCGAGAATTTGGACAAATATTTTCATTACAGCTAGCTCGGGATTTTCGTGATAAATTGGCTAATGAGCTACCGATAATTACGGACTGTGAAGTTAGTGCAATCAGGCATGATAACATGTTTAGAATTGATACAAGTCGCGGTAATTTTTTAGCAAAAAAAATATTAATTGCGACTGGTTCTCCTGCTTATCCGCAACTTGAAGCAAGTGCTATTGGTTTAAGTTTAGCAAAATCATTTAAGCTTGGTTCATATCCATTTTCACCGGCTTTAACACCCTTTCTTTTACCAGAAAGCTCAAAATTGCGTGAACTTTCTGGCATTAGCCTTGATGTTGGAATAAAAGTTTTAGGCAAAAAGCTTATTCGTCCATTGTTATTTACTCATACTGGAATTTCAGGGCCTGCTGTATTGCTTTTATCTTGCTATCATAATGGTGATAACGTCGAAATTGATTTTCTACCAAGTGAAGATATTATTAAGTTATGTCATGAAGCTGCTAACGGTAAATTATTATTAAAAAATTTACTATCACGCTATTTGCCAAATCGTTTGGTTGATACACTTTTGCCACCTGAACTTGCAAATAAAAAAGTTGCTGAATTATCAAAAAAACATCGTGTTGAAATTGCAAATTCAATTCATAAATATCTTATATCAGACTATAAACTTGCACCCTTTGCAAAAGCTGAAGCTGCCAAGGGCGGTATTGCGACAAAGGATATTAATCCTAGAACGATGGAAAGCTATAAGCAAGAAAATTTGTATGTATCAGGTGAAGTCCTCGATGTTTTAGGGCAACTTGGCGGATATAATATTCATTTTGCCTTGGCTAGTGCTTATGTTGCTGTTCAAGCTGTATTAGAAAAAAAATAATCAAAAAAACTAATAATATGCAAATAGTAGGAAGATTAGCCCCAAGCCCAACAGGTTATTTACACCTTGGAAATGCTTTTTCTTTTATGATTGCGTGCTTACTTTGTAAAAAAGATAAGGGTAAGCTGATTTTAAGAATTGAAGATATTGATTCTGATCGTGCAAACCCAGAATTTTTAAAAGAAATAATTAATGATTTAGCGTGGCTTGGAATTGATTATGAAAAAGAACTTTATTTTCAAAGCAAGCGTTTAGATATTTATGAAAAACATCTAACTTTACTTAATAATTGCACTTATCCTTGTTTTTGCACTCGTGCTGAACTTCGCTCACTAGCATCAGCCCCTCATGTTGGTGATATTGGGGCTGTGTATCCTGGAATATGTCGCAATTTATCTAAAGAAAAGCTTGAAGAATATAAAAAAAATGGACGCAAAAGTTCAATTCGCCTTTACTGCCCAAAAGATATATATGAATTTAATGATATGATTTATGGTAAACAATCTAGCAGTTTAGCTGATTGTGGTGGAGATTTTGCTTTGCGTCGTTCTGATGGCGTTTTCGCATACCAGTTAGCTGTAACAGTTGATGATGGCTTAATGGGTGTTAATCAAGTAGTGCGTGGAGTTGACTTGCTTAGTTCAACATATAGGCAGTTGGCATTGTTTGACTTGTTTGGCTTTAAGCGTCCAAATTATGCACATATTCCGCTTGTTTGCGATAGTGACGGTGAGCGCTTAGCAAAAAGGCATAATAGCCTAACTTTAAAATCTTTACAAGCCGAAGGTATAAGCTCTGAAAGTATAATTGGCTATTTAGCCTATAAATCAGGACTTATTAATAGTTTAAATAAAATATCCCTAACGACACTATTAGCTTATTTTGATATTAAGAATATTAAGCCACAAAATATTATTCTTGATACTGATATTGTTTCAATTTTAAAAAATATTTCTTAGTAAAATCTAAAAATAAAGGGAATATCTTTGAAAAGAATTCCCTTTATATCACGATAAAAATTAAAACAATTAAATTTCTTCTAATTTATATTCTAATTGTCCAAGATTTAATTTAGCAGCATGAATTAATTGCTCAAGCGGTTTTAACTTTGGGTGAATTTCTAAAAACTTATCACAAGCTTCAGTTCCACAAGAACAACCATAAGCCTTTGCATTTACAATATCATAACAAGCTTTATCAAGTGCAACTGGGTCATCAGAACCAATAATACCAATATCAGGGACTATTGCAGGGTCACTCCAGTTATGGCAATCACAACCAGGAGTAATATCCATCAAGAAATTGATATAGAGTGGACGTTTTTTATCTTTAACAGCTCCAAGTGCATATTCTGCTATACGGTGACCAAACTTAGTAAGGCTATCAGTTTCCCATGTTAAATTAATTGCATGGGTAGGGCAAATCTCAAGACAATTTCCACAAGCCATACATTCTTTAGGATCAATATAGGCTTTTTCTTTGATTTTAATTGCCATTACAGGGCAACGATATTCGCAAGCTCCACAGGCAATACAGTTACTTTCATCAACAACAACATCGTTTGCATGCTGCTCTCTTTTTCCAAGAGCAGGGGCACAACCCATCGCAAGATTTTTTATAGCACCACCAAAACCAGCAAGCGGGTGACCTTTAAAGTGAGAAATTGTAACAATAGCATCAGAATCTAAAATAACAGGAGAAATAAGCACACGCTTAAAATGATCTCCTTCAATTTCAACTTCACGCCAATCAAAACCACGAAGACCATCAGAAATAATCATCGGAGCGCCAGTTACTTCATAACCAAAGCCATGTTTAATTGCAGTTTCAAGGTGGTCAACAGCGTTATGTCTTTTATATTTATAAAGTGTATTTGAATCAGTTAAAAATGGCTTACCGCCTTGTGCCTTAACTGCATCAACCACGTGGCGTACAAAATAAGGACGAACAAAGGTATCATTACCAAGTTCTCCAAAGTGAAGTTTAATGGCCGTTAAGGCTTCTTTATCAATGCTTTGTGCAAAATCAAGTTTTTCAAGAACAGCACATAAGCGATCATCTTTTGCAACACCAGCTTTAAACGGTGCAAAATATACTTTTTTCAAGCTTTCCATAGTTTTAGCTCCATATGAAAAAAGGTTTCACAAAGTCTTAAAAAAGACAATGGAAACCTGTATAATTTGGGTAAATTAAAGACTAGTTTTCTTCAATTGAAACAGCGTTAACTTCGCAAACTTCAACGCATGATTCACAACCTAAGCACTCATCTTCATTAATTACAACTGATTTACCGTCTTGAAGTTCATAAACTTCAACTGGACAAACATCAACACACTCGTTACAGCCAGTGCATTTGTCTTGTGCTACAGTAACATTCCAACCCATAGTATCCTCCAAAATTTGTTATTTACTTTTAGTAAACAACATGATTAGTTTTTTCTATTCATATATATAATATGAAAATATGTCAATAGCTTTATTTTAGTTTATTTTAATAGAGGTTTAAGTGCCAGCCTAAGAATCTTGTGTATGCTGGGTTATTTGTTTCATCAGTATAATCATAAATTGAATTTTTTAAGAATTCATTAAACGCTTGTTCATCAGTTTCTGGAACTTGCAAACCAAGTAACACTTTACCGTGGTCTGTACCAGTATAACGATAATGGAAGAGCGTTAAAGTCCATTGAATTTGCATGCTATTCATGAAATCATAAAGTGCACCTTGTCTTTCAGGGAATACAAAGTGAATTAATTTTTCACGTTTAATGAGAGGAGCATTACCACCAACAAGATAGCGCAAGTGTGTTTTAGCCAGTTCATTATCAGTAAAATCATAAGCTTCAAAGCCGTCATTTCTTAAGTCGCTTATAATTTCATCAAGCTCGTTAGTACTATCTAAGCCAACACTAAGTAAAACTTGTGCGCTAACAGGGTCGGCAATACGAGTGCTAAGCTCAGTGATTTTACGATTTTTTAAGGTATCACTAAATTTCTTAAATGTACCAATTTCTTCAGGAATCGTAACAGCTAAAATAGCCTCACGTTGACCACCAACTTCTGCACGTTCAGCAACGCTGCGAAGTCGTTCAAAATTCATATTTGCACCACTAACAATAGCAACTATATTTTTATCTTGAATGTCATGTTTTAAAATATATGCACGAGCTCCTGCTAAGGCTAGAGCACCGGAGGGCTCAGTAACAACACGTGTGCTTTCAAAAATATCCTTAATACCATTGCACATAGCGTCAATATCAACAGAAATAATATCATCAAGCAAGGCTTTGCATAATCTAAAAGTTTCTGAACCAGGTTCTTTAACCGCAACGCCATCAGCAAAAAGATCAACAGAATCAAGAGAAACAAGTTCACCATTTTGCATTGATAATTCCATAGCATTTGCGCCAGTTGGTTCTACACCAATAACTTTAATTTCAGGTCTTAAACTTTTGATATAGGCTGCAACGCCTGCTGCTAGTCCACCGCCACCGATTTGCACAAATACATAGTCGATTTGTGCTGGTGCTTGACGCATGATTTCCATACCAATTGTACCTTGACCAGCAATAACTAATGGGTCATCAAAAGCATGAATATAGCTTGCACCAGAATTTTTAGCGAGTGAGGCTGCATGATTTTTTGCATCATCATAAGATTCACCATGTAAAACAACTGTTGCACCTAAGCTTTTAACAGCGTTTACTTTAATGGCAGGAGTAGTAATTGGCATGACAATAATTGCTTGGCATTTTAATATCTTAGCTGACATTGCAACACCTTGAGCATGATTGCCAGCAGAAGCAGTTACAACACCTTTTTCAAGCTGCTCTGACGTAAGGTTAGCCATTTTGTTGTAGGCACCACGGATTTTAAATGAAAAAACTGGTTGTAAATCTTCACGCTTCAAAAAAATTCGATTGTTTAATTTTTTTGAAAGGTCAGGTGCTTCATTTAAGGGTGTCTGTACTGCGGCATTATAAACATTTGCGAGCAGTATTTTTTCTAGGTATTCATAGCCAATATTCTTAGGCATAATTTATCTCACTTCTATAATAATATATTAAAATTTATAAAATTAAACGACCAGTTTTTAAAGTTCCAATTGCAAGTGGCATATCTTCCAAATAAATATGGGCAAAACGACCATTTAAGCCTGTTTGTAAGCTTTGTCCATTTGTTAAGGCAAGAACTTCTTCAATACTTTCAAAATGTATATCTTTAATATAGTTATTCTCAGCACCAAAAAATTCATGTATATCTTTAGTTGCCTTGAACCTTCCTGCCTGCATCTTGCCTAAATACAAACCTTGCCATTTTATGTCGCTTGCAATTAAATTGCTTTTCTTAGGTACAAAATGCACAGCATCATTAAACGCACAAGCAGAACCATTTGGTAGAAGTTTTGCATCAAGACCTGCTTCAAATAACTCATTATCGCTTAAAATTCTAGTCTTTTTATTCTTAAATAATTCTAGTTCGTTAAATATTTCAGAAAAATTACTTACATCATCTCTTTGTCTAAAGGCTGAAATGAAAAATCCTTGAGCATCAGATTCTTTTTCATTAACACATAAAACACCGCTGATATCACTATAAGCAGGTGAATTATATGTAAAACCCGGAACTTCTTCAACTGGAGTTGAAATAAGCCCAAGTTCCTCACGAGCATATCTAACTTGGTCTTCGTTTTCTTGAACATTTGTAGTGCAAGTAGAATAAACAACTTTGCCGCCAGCTTTTAATAAGCGACTTGCTTCTTTTAATAAAGCCTGCTGGAGTTTTATTAAAGGATTTACTTTTTCACCTTTCCACAATTTTAAGACATTTGGGTTTTTATCTGTTGTTCCCCAACCAGAACAAGGAGGGTCTAACATTATATAATCAAAGCTATGATCTTCAAATTTTAAATTTTCACCGTTATAGCAGCATGTTACGACTTGAGCTATATTCATCGTTAATAAATTACGACGCAAGTTTGCTAGGCGTGAGGAGTTTGGTTCATTAGCAACAATTAATCCATTGTGCCCTAAAATTTGTGCTAACATACTGGTTTTACTGCCAGGGCTTGAGCACATATCTAAAATCATGCCACTATCTGGATTAAGTACAAGTGGTGGAATCATTGAGGATTTATCTTGAATATAAATAAGCCCAAATATAGCTGGCAAACTTCTGCCAAGTGGAAATGGCTCTTCAAGTAATTTATAAGCATTTTCATAAAATGGTTCTTGCTCAAAGACAAAGCCTTGTTTTGCAAGGATTTCTTTTACAAAATTATGATGATGTGGCTTATTTACAATTCTAAAGGTTCTGCGGATATTTTGCATTTTTTTCACATTTAATTTTTAAATAAAAATCCAGAATCATATGCCCACTTTAGAGCAGGTGTGATATGTTCTGGGTCAAAATCCATAAGAGCTTCAAGTTCTTGCCTGTCAACAAACATGCCATCAGAAACTTCCTCGGCATTTGGAATTGGTATTTCAGTTGTTGGTCCAGCTAAGTATAGAGTTCCAAACGAAGCAGCAAACTCAGTTGGTCTGCGTTGCGCAACTCTTATTAATTTTGTACCATGAATATTGATTTCTTCTAGCAGTTCACGCCTTGCAGCATCTTCCCTTGATTCACCAGCATGCACGTGCCCTGCGGCAGATAAATCCCAATAATCAGGCAATGCGCAATGTTTTGCCCTTTTTTGGATATAGACACGGCCTTTAAAATCCTTTAAAGCTATAAATACAACTCGTTTGTATAAACTGTGTTTATTTGTGTTTTGCCGAGAAACAACCATTACTGGTTTGTCGAAAGTGTCAACCATTTCAATAAATTCTTCGTTAGAATTTGAAAAAAAACTTTGCTTACTATATGGGTAAAAACTATGTCGCATCAAAATTTATTACTTGAAGACTTGCACTTTGTCAAACTTGGAGTGCAATATATAAAAGAATTAGTTGAGATTGAAAAAATTTGTTTCACTATGCCTTGGTCTGAAAAAGACTTTGCAAGCGCCTTTAAACAAGATGTTTTTCATGTTTTTGCCTTTATGCACAACGAAGAGATTATTGCATATGCCTCTATTTATATGCATAGCTTTGAATTTGAAATTTTAAATATTGCAGTCATGCCAAAATACAGAAGTTTACGTCTTGGGAATAAACTTCTATCTAAGGTATTGATTATTGTAGAAGAATTTGGCATTATGTCTGGAGTGCTTGAGGTGCGTCCAAGTAATTTTGTTGCAATTAGGCTATATGAGAGCTTTGGCTTTAAAGAAGTAGGTAAAAGACCAAAGTACTATGCTGATACAGGTGAAGACGCACTTGTTTTTCGACTTGATAAAGATTAGTTTTAAAAGTTTAGTATAAAGATGTTTAGACTGGTTTTATAAACTTTAAAATCGAGGTATACGATGAAAAAAATTATAGCTGCAAATTGGAAAATGCATAAACTTGTTAGTGAAGCTGAAGAATATGTCAATGAATTGACTAAAATTGTTAATTCAAAGAATTCTCAAACCTTACTATTTGCTCCATTTACTTGCTTACATGCCATAAAAAATAAGGGTATTGAAATTGGCGCACAGAACTTGTATCCTGCTAGCCATGGTGCGTATACTGGTGAAATATCAGCAGATATGTTAAAAGATGCTGGTTGTAATTGGGTTTTAATTGGTCATTCTGAGCGCAGGCATTTAATTGGTGAATCTAACGAGTTCATTGCTGAAAAAGCTGATTTTGCACTTAACAATAATTTGAACATTGTTTTTTGCATTGGAGAAACTTTAGAAGAGCGTGATGGCGGAAAACTCGAAGAAGTATTAAAAAATCAATTAAATAGCTTGTTTAATAAAATTGATAAAAATATTGAGCAAAATCGAATAGTTATTGCATATGAACCTGTGTGGGCTATTGGTACAGGCAAGACAGCAACTAGTGAAGATATAGTTTTTTCACATAAGGTGGTACGCAATTTGCTAACAGAATTATGTCCTAACTATAAAGATTTATTTATTTTGTATGGCGGTAGTGTAAAACCTGATAATGCAAAGAGCATTTTAGGGCTTGAAAATGTTGGCGGACTTTTAGTTGGCGGTGCATCTTTACAAACTAAAGATTTTGCGTTAATAATTGCTGCTGCAGATTAGAATAAATTTTTTTTGGAGTGTTTTAGATGCAAAATATGATTTTAAGCTTACATATTGTTGTATGTGTTGTGCTTGTTATTCTTGTTCTTTTGCAATCAGGCAAAGAGGGCATGGGTGTTATTTTTGGTGGTGGAAATAGTTCTGTTTTCGGTAGTGCTGGCGCTGGCGGTATTTTAACAAAATTAACAGCTTTTATGGGTGTTTTATTTATTGTTACTTGCTTAAGCTATAATTTAATGACAAGCACAAAGACTGAGCAAGAATCCACAATTCTTGATATCAAGTTAGAAGAAATGCCTAAAGCAGACGATAAACCTGCTGCTCCGGCTACAAAATAATTTATAAACACAGGTGGATATTATGCGTAAATTTTTATTGTTAATGATGCTTTTAAGTTCTTTTGCTCTTGTTGGCTGTGGTGCTAATAAGGTTGCAGTTTTAGACCCAGCAAAACTTTACCAAGATTCTTCAGCAGGTAAGGCTGGTCTTGTATATCTTGAAAGCGTTGAACAAGAAGTTCGTGCAAAGGCTGAAGCAGCTCAAAAAATTGCTGAAACAATGCCTAATAACCCTGATTTACCTGTAGCTCTTCAAACGTTCTTTGCAGATTGTCAAGAAGTTATGAACAAAGCACAGCAAGACGCTGTTTCTGCTGTCCAAGACTTAGTTAAAAAAACAATTGATGAATATCGTGCAAAAGAAAATATTAGTATAGTTCTTGAGAGCGAAATTGCTGTTAGTGCTGATCAACAATCTGACATTACAAACAAAATTATTGAAATGATGAACAAATCAACAGTTCAATTTGCACCTGTAATGGTAAAAGATTTTGTTGCACCAGCTCAGAGCACTAAATCAAACAAAAAATAACTCCAAAGTTTTGATAGTAAATAAATTTGCTATTGTATAAATGATGAGAATTTGAAAAAAGCCTTTTAATAAGGCTTTTTTTTATTGACTATATTAGAAAAAGATTTATGATTTTAAAAAAAATAAAAGATTAGGAGCAAATATTATGAGTTTTCCAACTGAATTATTATATTTAAAGTCACATGAGTGGGTACGTATAGAGGGTGATGAAGCTGTTATTGGTATTAGTTCTTTTGCAGCAGAGCAACTCGGCGATATTACTTACGTTGACTTACCAAAAGTTGGTAAAGATTTGAGCGTTGGTGCTGAACTTGGCTCAATTGAATCTGTAAAAGCTGCTAGCGAATTATATAGCCCTGTTGATGGTAGTGTTATTGCAGTTAATGATGCGCTTGAAGATAGCCCTGAAACTGTAAATACTGATCCTTTTGGAGCAGGTTGGATTGTTCGTGTTAGCTTAAAAAATAAGCCAGAATCTTTATTAGATGCTGCTGCTTATGCTGAACTTGTAGCCTCAGAAGCTCATTAATTTTACATATTTAATATAATTCTAACTGGGCTTGAATTTTTTTAAGCCTAGTTGTTTTGCTTTTGTCTTTTTTAGACTAACTGTAACAATATAACTAAATGTAAAAGTGGTGTTATGAGTATATTATATCAAAAACATGGTTTGAAATCACTCAGGCTTGAAGAACGTGAACAGCCTGAATTATATAGAGATATTTATCCTTATACTAATATTAGCAGAATTGAATTTGATGATAGCTTTGTGCTTCCTCGTCCAGCTGATCCTATGTATATTACAGATACAACTTTTAGAGATGGGCAACAAGCAAGACCGCCTTATACTGTTAAGCAAATAGCTAGAATTTATGATTTAATGCATAAGCTTGGTGGTAAAAGTGGGCTTATTAATGCTTGTGAGTTTTTTATGTATTCTGAAAAAGACCGCAAAGCAATTGAAACTTGTAGAGCTCGTGGTTACCGTTTTCCGCGTATTACTGGCTGGATTAGAGCACATAAAGACGATTTAAAAATTGCTCGTTCTATGGAATTTGATGAAGTTGGTATGCTAACAAGTATTTCTGATTATCATGTCTATCTTAAGCTTGGTAAAACAAGACAGCAAGCCATGAATGAATATTTGAAATTAGTTTCACAGGCGCTAGAATGGGGTATTGTCCCTCGTTGTCACTTTGAAGATTTGACACGAGCAGATATTTATGGCTTCTGTTTGCCATTTGCAAGGGAGCTAATGAAATTATCTAAGCAAGCTTCAATGCCTGTAAAAATTAGACTTTGTGATACTATGGGCTATGGTGTACCATTTTCTGGAGCTGCTTTACCTCGTTCTGTGCAACGTATTGTACGTGCATTTACTGATGAAGCTGGAGTTCCTGAAGCTTGGCTTGAATGGCATGGTCATAATGATTTCCATAAATCACTTGTAAACGGTGTAACTGCATGGTTATATGGTTGTGGTGGTGTGAGCGGTACTTTGCTCGGATTTGGTGAGCGTACCGGTAATACACCTGTTGAAGCTTTAGTTATTGAATATATTAGCTTAACCGGTAATGATGAAGCTGCTGATACTTCAGTTATTAGTGAAATTGCTGATTACTTTGAAAAAGAGCTTGAATACGCAATTCCGCCTAACTATCCATTTATTGGACGTGACTTCAATGCGACTAGTGCAGGTATTCACGTTGATGGACTTGCTAAAAACGAGGAAATTTACAATATCTTTGATACTGTTAAAATCCTTGGTCGTTCTGTGCCAATCATTATCAATGATAAATCTGGTAGAGCAGGTGTAGCTTATTGGATTAACCAAAGCTTGAATTTACCACAAGAACGCCATATTTCTAAAAAACACCCAGCTACAGGCTTAATTTATAATAAAATTATGAAAGCTTATGACGATGGGCGTAATACTTCTTTCTCTAACAAAGAAATGACAGCTCTTGTTCGTAGATTTATGCCTGAATTATTTACTACAGAGTTTGAAAACAGTAAGCGTATGGCTGGTAATTTAGCAGCTCACTTAGTTGAAAAACTAGCTACTGATTTAGGTAAGTTAAGTGATGATGCACTCATTAAGGCTCATCTTGATAAATTTGCCCAAGATTATCCATTTATTCAATATTTATCATTAACTGATAAGTTGGGTGCGCTTAAAGTTTATGCTGTAAGTGCTCCAGAATATAAAGAAAAATATGAAGCTGTTCCAGTTGGATATGATTTTTCACAACGTGAATGGTATATTGAGCCTGCAAAATCAGGCAAACTTCATATTACTGACATTTATCAATCACACTTTACTGGTCAACTTATCTTAACTGTTGCAAATGCAATTACAGACAGTAATGATGATATTATTGGAGTGATTGGTGCTGATATTCAGCTTGAAGAAATTTTGCGTCGCAGTGAGAGTTTAGCAGCTGAGGAACTTGATGAACTTGATGAATAATAATTTATTTTAAGTTAAAAAAATAAAGGAAGATTTTAGTTTTACTAACATCTTCCTTTTTTATAATTTTTTATTATCTGTTTTTTACAATACTTATTTCTAAGTTTAAAATTAATCTAATTTCACACTTACAAAATCATAAGATTTCACATCAAATAATCCGCTCGCATTAATTCTTAAGCTTGGCACATTATGCAAAGTTAAGTGTTGTAAAAGATTAAATGGTTCTAGAGTATTTGGAATATTTAATTGTGCCATAGCAAATTTATTTAACTTCTTAAAGTTTTTATTTAACTCTATAGCGTTCTCAAGACTCATAATACCAGCAAATGGAAGTGCTAAGCTATGCACAAGTGACCCTTTATAGCTAATTGCAAGTCCACCTTGATTATCCACAATAGATTTTAAGGCTTCTTGCATATCTTTAACGCTAGAGCCAATTATAACAATATTGTTAGAGTATTTAGAAATTGAGCTTGCAATTGCACCGTTTTGAAGATTAAAACCACTTACAATTCCAAGAGCAATTTTTGTTTTTTCATCTTTTGCATAACGGTCGATGACGGCAACTAAATTTAAGTTATTGTTGTTATTAAAATCGAAGTCACCATTTTCATCAAGCTTAATTTCTCGTTCAATTGTTTTAGTTAGAATTGAACCAGCTGAAACTTGAATAATACGAGCAGTGCATGTTCCATTATTTTCACCTAAATTAAGCTTAAATGGGTTTTCAGGTAGTTCATTTATTTTAATGGTATTCAAAAGTTCAGCAGGTATTTTTTTGTTTATTTTTTCAATATCATGAGGGGTTATCATTTTACCTTTTTCAGCGACTTTTGTTCCCTTAATGTAAACAGAGCGTACCATAAAGTCCTTTAAATCATTAAGTAAAATAAAGTCAGCTTCTCGCCCAGGAGCAATAGCGCCTTTGTTTAAGCCATAAGCTTGTGCAGCGTTAAGTGTTCCCATAATGATGGCAATAATTGGATCAAGACCTTCTGCAACGGCAGTACGTAGATGACGATTTAGATGTCCTTCATTTAAGATAGTTTCAACATTTAAATCACCAGAACAGAACATACAACGAGAAATAGCGGCTAGTGGAATGCCTTGAATTAAGGTTGGTAGATTTCTGACCGTTGAGCCATGTTTTATTTGCACATACATGCCACGGCTAAGTCTAGCTTTCATTTCATCAATGCTAGCGCACTCATATTCAGTTTTAACACCACTAAGCGCATAAGCGTCTAAGTCATAATGCTTGAGTCCTGGAGCATTACCATCTATCATTTTATTTTTATTAAGTGCAAGCTCTAGCTTGTCATGTGCTTGTTCATCGCCGTATAAGACCTCAGCAAAATTCATAAATTCGCTAAGCCCTAATACTTTTTTATTGTCCATTAAGCGACTGTAATCTTTTGCACTAATATTTGCAGCACCAGTATCAAAAGAACTACTAGCTACGCATGACGGAAGCATAACTCTAATATCTAAGCTTGGATTTTTTGCCTCTAAATCACTTAAAAAATACTTTATTCCAGCAACTCCGCAACTATTTGCAATAGAGCTTGGATCAATAATAACACTTGTAGTACCATGAGTAACGACAAGATTAGCAAAATTATGTGGAGTGAGCATGCTTGATTCAAGGTGTAAATGTGCATCAATAAGTCCAGGTAGCATGTATCTACCACCGCCATCAATAACTTCTTTTGCCTCTATCTCGCCAAAACCAACAAAATATCCATCAGAAATACTTACAGAAGTATTTAAAATAGAACCAGTAAAAACATCGACAAGCTTAACATTACGCACCAAAAGATCGGCAGTTTTGCGCTTCATGGCAATTTCAATAAGGTTTTTGCGAGTTTTAAAATTCATATTTACTCCTAGAGTTTTTTAAGTCAAAATTTTAAGTTAAATATTATAAAAATAAATTAACTTTGCTTATTGACAAAGTATAGTCACATTTTATCTTTTATAGTGAGGGTAAATGTTTTTTTAACCTCATATAAATTCATTATACTATATTTAAAATTGTTTGAAAAGCGATTTTTATGGTAAAAAAGCTTTTTAAAATTGCTAAGTTATTGTTTATTGCATCTTTTGTTATAATTTATTATAATAACGCAAAGTTATTTTAGGTGGATAAAAATGTCTCAAACTAATATTCTATTAGAGGCTGGAACAAACGAACTTGAAATCGTTGAATTCTTTATTGAAGAGGGTGCTGCTCTTGATGAAAAGGGTAATCCATATTGCGGATATTATGGTGTAAACGTAGCAAAAGTTCTTGAAATTATCAGAATGCCAAAAATTACAGAACTTCCCGAAGTCAAAAATCAGGCTGTAATGGGTGCATTTAATTTGCGTGACAACATAATTCCATTAGTTGATCTAGGGCTTTGGCTTGGCAAAGGCTGTGGTGATATGGAAAGACAGCAAAAAGCTATCGTTACTGAATTTAGTAAGGTTGTAACTGCTTTTATGGTTTCTGGCGTTAATCGTATTCACCGTATTAGTTGGGAACAAGTAGAACAGCCAAGCAAATATGTTGGTGCAATGTCAAAAGACTTAATTACTGGCGTTGTAAAAATTGATAATAGAATTATTTTCTTGCTTGATTTAGAGCGAATTGTTTCTGATTTAAATCCAACAATTGGGTTTAATACTAATAGTGATTTTTCTGTAGGATATGAAAATAACTATAGAATTATCATTGCTGATGATTCTGCTCTTATTCGTGAGATGTTGAAAGATTTATTGCAAAAAGCTAATTTCAATGTTGAAGTTACTCATAATGGTAAAGAAGCATGGGATAGGCTTTGTGAAATGAAAGCAAAAGCAGCACTTGAAGGTAAAAAAGTTACTGAGTTTGTTCAAGGTGTTGTTTCAGATATTGAAATGCCTAGCATGGACGGGCATAATCTGTGTAAGAGAATTAAAGACGATTCAGAATTGCATAACTTACCAGTGGTATTATTTTCATCACTTATTACTGAAAAATTACGCCATAAAGGTGAAGCTGTTGGGGCTGATGATCAGATTTCAAAACCTGATGCTAATAAATTAGCCAAAAAAATGTATGAGCTAATTAGTGAACGCTTAGAAAAAAACATGTTTTAATTTAAAGCAATATTTGCAAAGCGATTTAACTTAAAATGGTTTTTATGTCTTTTTTGTATAAAAACCATTTTGAGCTAATACTTAAATAAGTTATGTGATTATAAGTTGTTTGTATTACTTATATATTTTTTTGCTATCAATTTCTTAATTCTTAATATTCTTCCTTTATTAATTTTTACAAGCTTTTCTTTAAAATATAAAGCCATAATTGGCTATAATATATATTGAAATGTATACATGTAAAAAAAATATGCATGTTACCCCCTAAGGAGGGCGTAAAATGATTAATAGAAGAACAATTCTAAAAGGTGCAGTATCTTGTTTCGCTGTCGCTTCTGCAAGCAATGTTTTTGCAAATCCTTTTCAAACACTTGATTTTAAAATAAGTAATGAAAAACGCTATGCAATGTTAATTAATTTAAAGCGTTTTAATAATAAGCCTGATTTGGTAGAAAAAGTGGTTGATGCTTGTCATATAGCCCATAAAGCACCTACTTTTTTGATGGAAAATTCAAAAATACAAGAGTTTAAATTAATTTGGCAAGCTAATGAAAACTTAGATGACTTATCTAGTACAAAAAAAATAGATTTTTTAGCAACTTGCAATCAATGTACAAATGCACCGTGCGTACGACTTTGTCCTAGTGGTGCTAGCTATAGGAATAATCAAGGTACTATTAGTATTGATAGTGCAAAATGTATAGCTTGTAAAATTTGCGTTGCGGCTTGCCCTTATGGGGCCGTAAGCTTTAATACAAATATTGAAAATGCCAAATATCAAAACTCAAAAAATAATAGAAGTTTAGCAGTTGCGCAAAAGTGTGATTTTTGTGCAGATCGTATAAGTTGTGGATTAGTCCCTTTTTGCGTTGAGGCTTCAGATGGCGCAATAATTTTTGGTGATGTTAATGACCCTAAGTCAGAAATAAGCTTGACCATTGCTACTCATAATGTAGTTCAAAACAAGGCTTCTTTTGGAACTAAACCTAATATCTTTTATATGACATGATTAGCTAATTTATTCGATATTTAAAAATATATCTCAAATAAAAACGCTGGAAAACATAAGTCTTTCAGCGTTTTTATTTTACTTAGAATATATTTATTTTATGCAAGTTTGCCACTAGCAATATCATATTCTTTTTCTAATGTTTGCATTAATTCTTTAACTGAAATAATAGAATCAACTTTTGCGACATTAGAGCCACAAAATGCAAAACCACGCTCAAGATTACCACGCATAGCAGCAATAAGAGCCATTGCAATACAATAAGGAGTTTTTTCTTGCTCACAAGTGCTAACACATTTGAATACACACTTAAATGGCTTTGTTTTACCTTCTGTGATTGATTCAACATAGCTATTGTTTAGAGCACGTCCAGGCATACCAACTGGGCTACTAATAATTGCAACATCTTCTTCGGTTGCATTAACATAAGCTTCTTTAAAGCGAATGTTAGCGTCACACTCGTGTGTTGCAACAAAACGTGTACCCATTTGTACAGCAGATGCGCCAAGGTCTAAAAATGTTTTAATATCAGCACCACTATAAACACCACCAGCAGCAATTACAGGAATTCTACGCCCAGCTTTATCTTCTAATGCCTTAGCAACATTAACAACTTCTGGTATCAATTTTTCAAGTGCAAAGTTAGGGTCAAAAAGCTCATCACGACTAAAGCCAAGGTGTCCACCTGCTTTTGGACCTTCAACTACAAAACCATCAGGCATATAATTAAAACGGCTTAGCCATCTTTTTGCTAAAACATTAGCTGCACGAGCAGAGGAGACAATTGGAACAAGCTTAGTTTTAAACTCTTCCTTTTTTTCCTCACAAACTTCAATAAGGTATTTTGGCATTTCAAGTGGAAGACCAGCACCAGAAAAAATAACATCAGCTTTTTCTTCAATGCTAGCTTTTACCATATCAGCAAAAGTAGTAAGCGCTACCATAATATTAACGCCAATAGCACCGTTTGTGGCTGCTCTTGCCTTTTGAATTTCACTGCGAAGCGCACGAAGGTTTGCCTCTACAGGATTTTTTGAAATATCTTTTTCACCCATTCCAATCATTGCAGCGGCGATAACACCAATACCGCCCTCATTTGCAACAGCAGTAGCGAGTTTTGATAATGAAATCCCAACTCCCATACCACCTTGGATAATAGGTAATTTAATTGTTAAATCTCCAATTGTTAAACTTGGAAGTGGCATAAATGCTCCTAATTAGCCTATCTATTCGAAAGGCATAAATTTTTATATACGCAAAAATTGCATCTAGAACTACTATTTGCAAAGAATGTATACGAATTTTTAATATGATACACGTAAAATTGCAATAGCTTTGTTATACAATTTTCTAACTCATTTGTATATTCTTCAGTTTCTTGCTCTTCATTTAACAAGAAAATTTCTTTTCCGTCACCGCTTAAGTCAATATATGCAGCATTATACGGCATTTTTCCTTTATTTGACTTACAAAGAAACATGTAAAATAATAATTGTAAACTTGGTATTTTTTTATTTAAATTATCATAAATTTCTCTACCAAGCTCATGATCATTATTTTCAAGCCATTTATTGATTTTTTCAAAAATTTCTGAATTTTTTGTCCAAAAACTATGAGGAATCACTTTTGGCTCACGCTGACCTGTTTTGTAATCAACAATATAAATATTACTTGACCTTTCGTCAATGCGATCAATTATACCTTTTAGGGTAAAATCACCTAGTTTTGCATAAAAATTTTCTTCTAAGTGAAGAACCTTTATGTTTTCAGGTTGGTTTTCAAAGTACTTTCTTAAACGAATAGGTAGAGCAGCCTTATACATTGCAGCACTATCAGGCGTTAAGTTTGGTAAAAGTTCGCTATCTTTCAAATGTAGACTTATAATATCATCTAATTCATTAAAATCAAAGCTCGATTTACTAAAAATTTTATTTTTATGTTTTTCATAGATACTTTTTAAAATATCATGAATTGCAGTTCCAACTGAGGCAAGATCATCACCATCATTTACCTGCTTAATTCCTTCCAATCTAGCTATATATTTGTAGTAAAAATTAAGAGGACATCGCAAATAACTATCTAACATTGTAGATGAAATATGTCCATTCAGAAGCTCATCTATTCTTTTTTGAATAGTGCTAGTGTGCTCAATTTCAAAATTTTTATTTTTTGGTGGAATTAGCTTTGGTGAAGCACTTTTAAGAGGTGCATCATTTGAAGCTAAAAGTTTTTTCTGTTTTTGCTCTTCAAGCCAAATCAATTCTTCAATGTAGCGGCTAGGCTCTTTTTTGCTATCAAATAATCCGGTACCAATACCTTTTTGCCAGTAGAAATAAACATTATTAGCACCATGAATAAGACGATAAATACTGTTTGCAGTTAAAGAATTTCTATCCTCACTATCAGGTAAACCAATTAAAGGACGTAAACTATCTGGAAGTAGGGCATTAACTTCAGGTTGACCTGGTAGGTTATCATCAGTTGCATCTAGAATATGAACTTCATTAAAATGTAATAATCTTGTTTCTAGCAAGCCAATTATTTGCAAACCAGTTAGAGGATCAGCCTCAAAGGAAATTCGCTCATTAATCAATAATGCTTTAAATAGCTTGTTGCAAAGAGTTAATGAAATTTTTGAACTAGACATTTCATTGTTTGCTAAAACAGGAATGGTACTTTGAATTATTCTAACCAAACATTGCGATTCAACAGGGTATCCATTCCATAAATCTTGCCCATGTTCAATAATTAATTCCACAAATTCTTGCAATACTTCAGATAGTGCCTTTAAAGTATCAATTTTTGACCATCTGTATATACTTAGTTCAAAAAGCTTTAATAAGAATTCTTTATTTTTTTGGTTTACATTTTCAGCAATAATTTGATTTGTTATATCTTTGGCACTTTGTAAACTTTTTCCCTCACGTAATTTTTTGTCAAATAAGGTACATAACTCTAAAATAGAATTTCCTTCACTATCTTTTAAATTTTTTATCCAAGGATGTGTGATAAAGTCTAAAAGTAAATTCCACGGAAAAAGCTCAACATCTCCATCAAAACTAGCAAATTCAGATAGTTGCATTATTACATTAAATAAATAATATAATGATGTTCTTTCAACTGGATAGCCAAGTGAAATATTACAGTTTTTATCAGTAATTGTATGCAAGCAAGGAATAAGCAAACTTGGATTGCTAAGTACTATTGTCGTTGATGGGTTATTGTTGTCGTCTATATGTGTTTTTAATTCAGCTAGTTGTGAGTGTAAATCATAACCAGCAAAGAAATTAATGTTTTGCTCTTTTTTACTAGCTTTGCAAGCAAGAATTGCTTTTGCATTCCACTTTTTTATAATTAGTTTATTTAAATGACATGAAAAGTGTGATTTTTTATTATTATCAACTATAGTTGGGTCTGTATGTAAAAAGACTTTTGCATTATTTTCCCATAAATACCTAAAAACCTTATCTTCTGTACCACTAAAATTAGCAAAACCACATATAAAAATATTTTTATTTTTAATAAAATCACTATGTTCGATATTTTTTGCTGCAGTATAGGCTTCAAGGCCAGAACTAGTATAATTTTTATCTTCTAGTTTTGTGAGGTATAATTTAAAAATCTTATTAATAACACTCAACAATTCAGCAGCATATGAACTTAGCATATCATCTGCATAGTGAATGTCACTTGGCTCTACATTTTGAATTAAACATTCTTCAAGAACACCAGCTAATTTCTCACCCCAAGCAAAAAAATCATTTTCATCTTTTTTAAATAATAATTTAAGGTTGTTTAATTCATCTATCGTTTCATCATTAGCTAATTCTTTACAAACATTATATAAAATTGAAATTTTATCTAGTATGTTTGCTTCATATTTATTGCTATTATTGATAAGACGGAAAAATTCTTTGACAGTTAAGATTTTAGGTATAAATAATGCCTTTTGCTCTGCTATTGCTTGTTTTTTATAAACATCATGTAAATATCTTTTTGCACGATCATGCGGAAACACAATAATAGTGTCTTCAGCCAAATAATTTTCTGAATTAACAATTTGCTCGTGCAAAGCAGGGATAAAATCAACATCCCAAGGTATTATATGTATATATTTCATAATTTTATAATATCAAATTATTATACGTTAATTGTTTTATATTGGTCAAGATAAACTAAAACACCCTTGCAATCTTTATCTGTTGCTAATTTAACTATTTCAATATAGTTTTTGAGTTGTGTTATATTAGTATTATATTCTTCACCCGTTTTATATTCAACGATCTCAAAGTATTCTATTTTTTCATTATTATAAACAGGGACAAGTAAGTCTAAACGATATGTTTGACCATCTTTTGAAATTATTGTTTGCTCAGTCTTGCCATTTTTGAGCCACTTTTCAAATTCAGAGAGTTCAAAAAGCCATTTCAATTTTTGTTTAGCATCTTCAATCATCTCTGTATCTAAACTTAAACCAAAGTGTATCATCGTTCTTTCGATTAATTCTTGAATATCAACATTAACTGAATAGTTTGTATGAAGATTTTCTAAGCAAGCATGAATGAAATTACCTCGCCTTTTACCTTTAAAAGCTAACTCATCAAGTTTTTGTGTAAAAACTTTTAGTTTTGGTAACCATGTCATAGGTTCAAAATCTTCATCAAGTTCACAGCTTTTTGCTGAAAATTCATGGAATTCTTCAACTTGAACTTGAATTTTTTCTGTTTTACGAGTTCCAATTTTTATAATATTTTCATTAAAATCAAACTCTGACTTTAAAAGTTCAGTGATTGCTACATCAAGCTTGAGCTTGTGCAAGCTCTCTTCAGTTTTGCTTAAAAAGGCATAAAGTTCATTTTTTGGACGTGTCCATGCAACATAAAAAGCATTTACTTTTTCTAAAGAGCTAGAAATTACATGAGTTTTTTTAGGTTCAACAAGTTTTCCTTTTGGCGCAATAATTTTAAATTTTTCAACCATACCAATTGTTTTTTCGGTAATTGCTTGTGAGCTATTATCATGAAATGGAATAATAACTACTGGGAATTGCAAGCCTTTTGCCTTGTGTATGCTCATTATTTTAATGGCATTAACCTCTTCTGGCATTGGAGCTTTTTCAGTGTGTCCACTTTGCTCAAAATGTTGTAAAAATGAATTTAAGTTACTATAACCACTTTTGCCATAATTATATATAACTTCTAAAAAATGCTGTAAAAATGCATGTTTATCAAGAGCTATTTCATAAGCTTTTAAATATTGCAATAGTTCTTGCATCAAGTCATAAGCACTCATCAAGCTTGCTTTTTCTAAAAAAGGTTCAAAAAGTTTTTTCCATAGTTTTGGGAAACTATTTTTAAACTGAATATGTAAAGGAATAGAAAAATCACGTGAACAAAGATAATTTTCAATATCAATACGATTTAAATTGTAAGTTGACTGCAAAATATGAGCTGTTAACTCACCGTTTAAAACAATACACAATGATAAATCATCAAAGGGAGAATTCAAAAACTTAAGCCAAGCTAATAATTCATTAATGATTGATTGCTCCATCAAAAGCAAGCTATTTTCAGTCATTACAGGAAAATTATTGTTTAACAAGTTTTGAGCCATTAAAGCACCTTGAGTATTTGTCCTTGTTAAAATAGCAATATCTTCATACTTATAACTTTTTACAAGCTCATTTAATAATTCAATAGTTTTATCTTGAACTATAACAGAGTATTCTTCATTATTTACAGCTTCAATTATTTCGGCTTGAAAATATCCTTCTTGGGCATTTTCTCTTGTTTTTTGTGAGGCATTAGTAAAATTTTTCATAATACTTTGCGCAAGTTCGCTAGTATAGTCATAGTTGCTTTTTGATAATAGGTTGCTTGCAAGTGAAACAGCAACATCATTTTCAGCAAGCTTAGAAAATATCCTATTATTTGTATTAACAACACTTAAATCAGAACGCCAGTTTGTATTAAGTTCATCAGTTTGTGGATTAGGCTCTATAGCAGTGAGTTCTTTATCATCAAGAATTTCATCAAAAAGCAAGGCATCACCGCCACGCCAACCATAAATTGCTTGTTTAATATCACCAACCCAAGTATAATTCCCGCCCTGTGAAATAGCCTCAATAACTAGTGGGCGAATTGCTCCCCATTGAGCTCGGCTAGTATCTTGAAATTCATCTATTAAAATATGGCTTAAATTTGTTCCCATACGACATAATGCTGCTGAAACACCAAAATTTTGGCTTAATACTTCTTTTGCAAATAATTCAATATAACTAGCTGGAATGATTTCGTGTTTGTGAAAATAAACTTTAATATTCTCCCTTAGTGTGAACACTAAGTTAAGATAAGGTAGGGTACGCAAATATGATTTTAACGCGTCGTTATCTTGATTAAGCTTATCCATGGCTTCTTGAAGTTTAATATACAAATAAGATAGTTGAGGACTAGCCATGCCTTGACTTTTCTTTAGCAAACAATCATTAATATCATCTTTTTGTAGCATTTTTGAGTCTACAACATTATTAATATCCATGCTTAAGCATTTTTGCAAAGCCTTTATTAAGTTAGCATTAGCAGCTAATTTTTCATGCTCAATACTTTCGAGTAATTCCTGAGCTAATTTTTTTGCATTGTTAAATAATGAAAGCAAATAGTCTTCAATTTCTTCTTTTTTTGCAAAACTATTTTCATCATCTTCTTCTTTTAATAAAACTGAAAGTTCAAGCACACTTGAGCGAATTTTATTATTACTTGTAAAACCTCTTTCGCCATTATAAATTATTTCTTTGCATAAGATGTCTAGAGAACGAGATAAAGTTTCATCATCTTTTAATTTAAGGATAAAATCATCATAGACCTTACCAAGGGATTCTTCATTCTCAAAAGAAGTTTCAAAGTTTGGAGGCAATTTTAATTCTAAGGCTGATAAGCGCACTATTAAGTGCAGTAGACTATCAATCGTTCTTACATTTAACTTATTGTAATTTCTAAGAATATTTTCAAGCCAACTGTTAGCAAAATTTGCAGTAAAATTTTCTATTTCTACTTTTTCGAGTGCAATTTCTTTTAAGCGTAAAATTATGCGTTCTTTCATTTCTGCCGCAGCTCTATTGGTAAAGCTAATGGCTAAAATTTCAGACCATAATTGAGTTTTTGATACCCTTTGGCAAGAGAATTTTTGGTACTCTGTTTGGCTTGAGCCAGACAAAAGGCGCAAAAAATGTTCTGTTAAAGTGTAGGTTTTACCTGAACCAGCAGAAGCTTTAATGCGCCTTAAACTTTTCATATATTTCTCTATTTATTTTCTAGGTGAGGATACATACCCGCTAGCTCATTTTGACCTGTTGATTCAAGGACAGCTCTCCAAAATTGTGAGCGAGTATCTAAACGACGGCGCATACGTGTAACCATTTCAAGCGGTAAATGCACATAATTATCCATCACTTTTGCAACAACCATATTGGTTTTACCAGCCATTGCCGCATGAACAGCATGTTGACCTAGAAAACCACAATATACGCTATCATAAGCATTTGCAGGTACAGAGCGAATAATATAGCTTGGATCAATAACTTTAATGCTTACAGGCATTTCTTTTGCTTGGAAATGAGCTGTGATTTTTGAGCGAAGGAGTGAAACAATATCGCCAAGCACTTTATTTCCAGAAATATCTCGATCATTTGTTGCTTCAAGCAAATGCTGACCAGCACCTTCTGCCGCAACAATTACAGCATGCTTACGTTTTAAAACACGCTGCTCAAGAGCATTTAAAAGCCCGCCTTCACCATCAAGCTTAAAAGGTGCTTCAGGAATTAAAACAAAGTTAACATCACGCATCGCAAGACAAGCTTGAGCTGCAATAAATCCAGATTCTCTCCCCATTAATTTAACTATACTAATACCGTTATACATACCTTCAGCCTCAACATGAGCGCAGTTGATAACTTCAGAAGCCTTATCAACTGCTGTTTCAAAGCCAAAAGATTTTGGTATAAAGTTAATATCATTATCAATGGTTTTAGGAATGCCAATAATACCTATTTTAAGTCTACGTTTTTCAATTTCTTCTTGAATACCAAGGGCTGCACGCATAGAACCGTCGCCACCAATGACAAACAATACGCTAACATTCATACGCTCAAGGGCATCAACTATTTCAACAGGTGATTGTGGTCCACGTGATGAACCTAAAATAGAACCACCAAAGCCAGAAATTCTATGAATTTTACTAGGTACAAGCTCAATCACGTCATGCTTATATTTCGGAATAAATCCCTCAAGACCATAACGAATACCAAGTACAGCTGCAACGCCATAAAGATGATGTGCTTCCATAACAATTGAACGAATAACATCATTAAGACCTGGGCAAAGTCCACCACAAGTCACAATTGCACATTTCACCTTGCTTGGGTCAAAATAAAGCTTTTCTCTTGGTCCTGCTTCTTCAAAATACATTGTTTGTGATGAAGTTAATTCTTCTGAGTAAGAAGGGTCAATGCAAAGGGGAATGCTTTCTTCGCTTTCAGTGTAATATCCGAGTCCAAGCGAAGTTTGAACCTTAGCTTCTCCCAGGTTGTCAATTTTTATAACATTAGCATTTTCATTATTGGAACAATTCATAGCATTTAATCCTTGTTATACATTTGATAACGCAAAAAATTTGAAATTAAAATTCCACCAGCCTGAGCCACGTTTAAAGAGTCAAAATCTCTAAGCATTGGAATAGAGATAGTGTAATGACACATTTTTTGTATTTGTGGGCGTAAACCTTTTTCTTCACTACCTAAAACTAAAATTGCAGGTGCTGCAAGCTCGCCAGTAAAGCTTGAAATATGGTTATTATCTGATAATTTTTCAGCTTGCGCACCATATATTATATAGCCTTGCTCATCAGCTTCTTTAAGTGCAGTTGCTAAATTTGTAACTTTTGAAATTGCAAGCTCCTCTAGAGCACCAGCTGCAACACGCCTTGCACCAGAGCCAAGATAAACACCATTATGACGAGGAATAACCATTCCAGCACCACCAAGTGCATAAAGAGTTCTCGCTAAGGCTCCAGCGTTTCCTGCATCTTGCACTTGATCAAGCGCTAGAATAAGTGGAAGTGGAGCGTCTTTAGCCGTTTGTAATAATTTATCAAATTCAACAAAACCGTGTTCATATAGTCTTGCAATTACACCTTGATGGTTAGGTAAATCATCATGCATGAACATTTTATCAAGTACTTTAGCATCTAATAGGCTAAAGCGGATATTGTGTTCACGGCATAAATCAAGGATTTGACCCGTATCATTACGGCTACCTTTACGAACGAAAATGGTATCAATAATGCTTGGTTCACGCTTAAGCAAGTCTAAAACAGGTTTAAATCCAGATAGTAATGGAGTTTCTTGCTTTTGTTTTTTTTCTCTAGTATTTTGTTTGTGCATAATTTAGATTTATGTTATATGTTAAAAAAATAAAAATGAGGTTTAATCTTGTTTAACAATTATTATCATAAATTATTGACATCGTCTATGCTTAAAAACAGCATAATTTTAATATTGTTTATTTTTGGTTTAAGTGCTTGTTCCTCTAAGCAAATTGATATTTCTGGAGGTGACAATGTTACTGATACTGGTAGGTATTTGCCACCAGATGACGGTGTTCCTCTTAAAGACAATGAACTTGAAGCTTTTTTGTCAAAAGGTGATTTTGATAAAAATATTAGAAATTCTGATATGGGCGATATTTTATTGCATTTTAAATTTTATATTCATAAAGCAAGGAAGACAGTTGAAAAAAATGCTGAACGTGGACAGTTTTATTTACCCTTTATTCGTGAAGAGTTACGTAAGCGTAACATGCCGCAAGAACTCGCTTATTTACCATTTCTTGAAAGTGGATACAATCCTTTAGCTCGCTCGCCAACTGGAGCTCTTGGGCTTTGGCAATTTGTGCGTGGAACAGGTACTGAATATGGTATGAAGCGTGATTGGTGGAGTGACGAGCGTCATGATCCTTATCAATCAACAGAGGCTGCACTTAACTATTTGAATATGTTATATAATATGTTTGATGATTGGCATTTTGCTATAACCTCGTACAATGCAGGGCAAGGTAGAATTTCAAGAGCAAAAAAAGCTACTAATTCTGATACCTTGTTTGAACTTAGGCGTAAAAGCCATTCAGGGCTTGGCAAAGATCAATTGTCTGATGAAGCTTTACAGTATTTGCCTAGATTCTTGGCTATTTGTAAGATTATGCGTAATTTAGACGAGCTTGGATTTACTGTTCCTCAAGCTTCTTATATGAAAATGTCTACTGTTTCGGCTAAGCCAAGCACGGACTTGATGGCACTTTCAAAAAAAATGAATATGACTTGGGACGAGTTTTCTGGCTATAATCCTCATTTTTTGAGATATATTAGTCCACCAAATCGTAGCATGAATGTTTATGTTCCTGGTGCTTATGAAAATACAGCTAGCTTATTTTTAAATAGCCCTGCAAGTCGTAAAGCAGAGCCTTCAAAATCAAGTGCTATTAAATATAAGGTCAAAAGAGGTGATACTTTAATCAAAATTTCAAGACGTTATGGAGTATCTGTATCAGCACTTAGAGCTATGAACCCAACTTCAGAGCCGCTAAAAATAGGGCAAACACTTTATGTTCCTAGGTCAGAATCTAAAGTGCCAAGTAAGAAATCAAGTTCAGCAAATGTTAAAAAATCAAGCTCTAGTAAGAAGCCTAGTACAGCTAAAACTAGTTCTAGTTCAAGCAAATCAAGCACAAGGGTTCATACGGTAAAAGCTAAAGAAACAGTTTGGTCATTATCACGTACTTATGGCGTTAGCCCAACTGCAATATTAAAGCTGAATGGACTAAACTTAAACACTCGTTTGAAGTTAGGTCAAAAGATTAAAATACCTGCTAAATAGTCGGCACTGAAAAAGTCATTTTTAATGCCTTTTTCTAAAGGCACGCCCACTCCAAACACC